>CANROI010000029.1 GCA_947632165.1 uncultured Clostridia bacterium | reverse complement strand
AACGATAAGCACATCGAGATCATCGTCCGCCAGATGCTCCGCAAGGTCCGCATCGAGGACGCGGGCACGACGGATATGCTTCCCGGCCAGCTCGTGGATATGTTCACCTTCGAGGAACAGAACGAGAAGGCGATCACGGCGGGCGGCGTTCCCGCAACCGCAAAGCGCGTGCTGCTCGGCATCACGAAGGCCGCGCTCGCGACCGACAGCTTCCTCTCCGCGGCCTCCTTCCAGGAGACGTCGAGGGTGCTCACCGAGGCTGCGATCTGCACCAAGCGCGACCCGCTCATCGGGCTCAAGGAGAATGTCATCATCGGCAAGCTCATCCCCGCCGGCACGGGCATGAAGGACTACAAGAACATCTCCGTCCAGACGACGGGCAGATACAACGACGTGATGGAGGAAGAGACCGCCGTCGCTTCGGAAGAATGAGCGGGGCATGGCCCCGAAGAATGAGGGAACGGCAGAAGCCGTTCCTTTTTTCGTATATCCGCCGTGCGGCGCTGCGATTTTCGGAAAAATGTCCGCCCGGATATAGACAAATCTTTTCGCCGGTGGTATAATATAGAAAAAACCGCCGCGCGCGGGAATAAGGAGAATTATTATGGCAAGGATCATCCTCAACGAAACGAGTTATCACGGCGCAGGCTCCGTCAAAGAGCTTGCGGGCGAGATCAAGGGCAGGGGACTCAAAAAGGCATTCGTCTGTTCCGATCCCGATCTTCTGAAGTTCGGCGTCACCGCGAAGGCGACCGCCGTGCTCGACGGGGCGGGCATTCCCTACGAGATCTATTCGGACATCAAGGCGAATCCCACGATCGGGAACGTGCAGGCGGGCGTTGCGGCGTATCTGAAGAGCGGGGCAGACTGCCTCGTCGCTGTGGGCGGCGGCTCGTCCATCGATACCGCCAAGGCGATCGGCATCATTGCGGCGAATCCCGAGTTTTCCGACGTGCGCTCGCTCGAGGGCGTCGCGCCCACGAAGAAGCCCTCCGTCCCGATCTTTGCGATCCCCACGACGGCGGGTACCGCCGCGGAGGTCACGATCAACTATGTCATCACCGACGTCGAGAAGAAGCGCAAATTCGTCTGTGTGGACGTGCATGATATCCCCGTTGTCGCGATCATCGACAGCGACCTCATGAGCTCGATGCCCAAGGGGCTCACCGCCGCAACGGGCATGGACGCGCTCACCCACGCGATCGAGGGCTATATCACCAAGGCAGCGTGGGAAATGACCGATATGTTCCATCTCAAGGCGATCGAGATCATTTCGAAGTCCCTCCGCAGCGCCGTCAAAGGCGAGAAAGCGGGCAGAGAGGGCATGGCGCTCGGACAGTATATCGCGGGCATGGGCTTCTCGAACGTGGGGCTCGGCATTGTCCATTCGATGGCACACGCCTTGGGCGCGGTGTACGATACGCCGCACGGCGTTGCTAACGCGATTCTTTTGCCCACCGTGATGGCATATAATGCAGAGTGCACGGGCGAGAAATACCGAGATATCGCGAAGGCGATGGGCGTCGAGGGAACGGAGCGCATGACGCAGAGCGAGTACCGCAAGGCGGCGGTCGACGCGGTCGCGGCGCTCTCGCGCGACGTCGGCATTCCGCAGGACCTCAAGCAGATCGTCAGAGAGGAGGATATTCCCTTCCTCGCAGAGAGCGCCATGGCGGACGCCTGCCGCCCCGGGAACCCCAAGGATCCCACCCTCGAGGATATCATCGCGCTCTATAAGTCCCTGCTGTAAAGGGTGATCACCAATGAGAAAATGTCTGCGCTGCGGGGAAGAGATGACGGAGGGCTTTGTCCTTATGCAGGAATTTGCCGTTCTCCTCGAGATCAAGCTCGCGGACGACGAAAATTCCCTGAATAAGTTCGGTGCCCTGCGGGCCGCCGTCTGCCCCGCCTGCGGAGAGGTCTCCCTCTACAGCGAAAACAAGGATCTTTTAGACGAGAAGCCGGAAGAGCCCTATGTGCTCTGTCCCGAATGCGGGTTCCCCGTCTATGAAGATGAGGCGTGCTGCTCGCACTGCGGCAGGAACATGCGCAAAAAGAAATTTTTCGGTTGGTTCGGCAAAAAGGACGGGCATGAAAAGAAATAAGAGCAAACGGCGGACGAACTTGTTCATCGGGATCGGATGGGGCTCCCTTCTGCCCACGGTTTTATCGGCCGTCATCGGCATTCTGATGGTATCCGTTCCGGAGGGATCTTTGCAGGCGTTCTGCATTTCGGCCGGGATCCTGCTCGCGCTCTCGGGGGCCGTCTTTCTCGTTGTCTCCTTTCTCGGGGAGGGAACGCGCTTCTTTCTCGTTCCGCTCTCCGCGGCGGTGATCGCGCTCGCCGTCTGGCTGTTTGCAGACGGGAGCGGCGCCATGTCGGCGATTGTTGCGATCTTTGCGGTGTTTCTGCTCCTGCGCGCGGTGGTCGGGCTCTGGGGCGCGCTCGCCGTAAAGCGTTCGGGCGGGAATTGGTGGAAGGTCCAGACGGGCGGCTCTCTCATTCTTGCCGTCATCGCGGTCGTCTTCCTGTTCCGCCCCATAAAATCTCTGCATCTGCTGATGGTGCTGATCGGCGTATTCCTGCTCTTTGATGCGATCATGGAGTTTCTCTCCCTGCTGAGGGGGATCGCAAAGCGCCGTGTCCCGCTCAAAGAGGAGGTGCGGGAAGAGGAGCCAAAACAGCCCAAACAGCCAAAAGAGTAAAATAGTAACGGCGGGGGAGGCGTGAAGCCTCCCCCGGGCTTCTTTTCGAGGGCGCGTTTTTTTGAAAATCTTTCGAAATAAGTTGATTTTTCCTCGCCGCTGTGATAAGATATAGAACGTTGCGGAAGAAACAGGTGCTCGGATGAGCATACTGTAAGGGTTGCATCATGGAAGAGAAGACGAAAACCGTTTGGAAGAATGTCGGAAGGGTTCTTTGGACATCGGTCGTTCCGATCCTGCTTTCGGGCTTGTTGCGGGCGATCGGCATCTACATCTTTGTCTCGCCCAACAGCTTTGCGCCGGGCGGGATCAACGGGCTCTCCGTCCTGCTCGAATACGCCATCGGCTGGAGTTCGGGTTGGTTTCTTCTGATTTTCAACGTCCCGCTCTTCTTTTTGGCGTTCTTCTGCCTTGGGAAGCGCGAGGCGGTCATCTCCACCCTTTCGATGCTCTTGACTTCCGGGCTTCTGATCCTGTTTGACTGGATCCCTTCGATCGGATCCTTGAAATATATAGCAAACGGCGGCGGAGACGGCGTCATCGCCGCAATTGCGGGCGGTATCTTCCTCGGCGCGGCGCTCGCGATCATGATCAAGACGTGCGGCACGGCGGGGGGAACGGCGGTGCTCGCCTCCCTCGTCAACAAGAAGTGGACGAATCTGAGCGTGAGCTGGCTCACCTCCGCCTTCGACGCGCTGGTCGTCATCGCCTCCTTCTTCGTCTACAACAGGGGGATGGATTTCACCGCGAAGCTCGATCCCGTTCTGCTTGCGCTCGTGTCGCTGTATGCGACGAGCAAGATGAGCGATGTGATCCTGCAGGGGCTCAAGACGGCCTACCGCTTTGAGATCGTGACCAACCATGCGGAGGAGATCGCGCGCGAGATCATGGAAAAGACCCATCACGGCGTGACCGAGTTGCCGGGCCTCGGCATGTATTCCCACACCGAACACAAAGTGCTGGTGTGCATCATCCGCAAGCGCCAGATCGGGGAGATCCAGCGCATCATCAGGAAGTATCCCGATACGTTCGCCTCGTTCATGCCTACTTCCGAGGTCTACGGGAAGTTTATAAAGTGAGAGGATTTGACCTTAAAGTAAAAACGGACGGCCGCAAGCAGTGCTTGCGGCCGTCTTTTCAAACCGTGATTCTCCGAAAGCTGCGGTTTCGCATGCGGAGCAGGGCGCCTTTCGGGTTACAGGGCGCGGATGCTCTCGACGGGTTTCTTCCGCGCCGCGAAGTAGACGGGCAGGAAGGTGGCGATCAGGGCGACGAAGACGGCGATCGCGAGCATCAGCAAAATGGAGGGAACGCCGAACACGAAGAGCACGGCGTTGAGCCCGAGTTCAGTGCGGAGAATGTTGTTGAGGACCACCGTCAGAACGATCGAGCCCACGAGGGCGAGCAGCGTGCAGATACCGACGATGATGCCCGACTCCGCAAAGAAGATCTTGAACACGTCCGTGCCCCTTGCGCCGACCGCGCGCAGAATGCCGATCTCCTTCTTCTTATTCGAAATGCTGACCGAGATGAAGTTGAAGAGCAGGAGCGCCGCAAAGCAGGCGAGGACAACGCCCGCCACCAAAAAGACGGTGGAGAGAACCTCAACCGTTTGGCTCAGCGAGGCGACCTCGCTACAGAGCCGGTTCGAGAGGCTGTAGCTGACGTCGGTGGCGGGGTCGGTGACGTCCAATTTGTCGAGCAGGGCGGAAAAGGCGTTGCGGTCTCTTTCGAAGGGCATCAGAAGCTCCTGGAATATCGCGTCGGGCTCGGGGACGTAGTTGGTCTCTTCGCGGAAATTGGCCTCAATGATGACGTAGGAATCGAAGAATTCCTGCGAGCAGTACACCCCGTCATTATTCCTTCCCGAACCGGTGTAGTAGCCCGCCAAAACGGCGTCTTCTATGGGCAGTCCGCTTTCGGCGTCGAAGAAGACGACGGAGAAGGGATAGGCGGCATAGATCTCTTGAATGGTCTCATGCGCGGCGAGTTCCTCTTCGGTGGGAACGTATGAACCGTCGGAGCCCGCGTAAGTTAAGGTCAAAATGGTGTTGATCGCAGCCCAAAGCCGTTCGCCGTCCTCCGAACTCTGCCAGTCCTCTCCGACGAGCTGCCGCAGCCCTCTCTCCATGAGCTCGGCGACCGTGCTGAAGGGGAGCACGAGCTCATTGCCCGTAAGATCCGTCCTGTCCCCGAAGAAGTAAACGGGCAGTTGGCGCGGATCGGTGCCGTAGACCCGGAAGGCCTTGAGGCGGTGGGCGGTATCCTCCGCGGCCTCCGCGTGTTTAGCCCGAATCCCGTTCCGGGCGCTTATGAAAAATTGGTGATCGTCATGATCGTTGTGCAGTGCGAGCGATTCAAGCGTACTGTCCGTCACGAAGACGAGGGAGTGCAGTCCCTCGCCGAGGAAGCTCTGAAATTCGTATTTCAGGTTGTAATTTTCGAAGTTGTCGCCCTGTTCGCGGTCGAGCTCGTCGTACTTTGCGGGAATTTTGCCCGCCTCGAACACGCCCGAGACCTTGAACGAACGGCCGTTTATCGCAAGCCGCTCGCCCACAAGGTCGGCCGCGGAGCCGATCTGCTTCTGCTCGAGCATGCCGCCCTTTTCGTCCGAAGTGAAAAAGGTCGCATGTTTGAGGCATTCCAGAAAGTAGTCGCTCACGCAGATCTCGTCGTCCGCCGCGGGATAATTCCCCGCGACGATCTTTTGGCGCAGGCCGTGCCCCTCGGGCAGGGCGGTCGCGAGCTCCAGCCTGGGTATATAGTAGTTCGTGTGGCTACTCTCGATCTTGATGTAGGAGGGTTCTGCGTTGAAGAAAATGACGCCGATCGCCTCCTCGTCGAAGTTCTTCACCTCGGCGGGGGTGAGGTTCGCGCTGCCGACGGAGACGCCTGACATCTCTTCATACAGTTTGCCGTCCTGGTAATATTGATAGTATTCGCGCGCGGTGTAGCGCTTTTCGAGGGTGAGATATTCGTAATCGCTCGCGAAGAAGGACTCGATGAGCGCGGAGCGTTCGTTAAAGAACATCATCGTCGAGAAGAGCCCGAACATGATGAAGGAGACGCAGGACAGGAGAATGGTGAGCACGAGGCGGAAGGGCTTGAGCTTGAGCCCCGAGGCGCCGATCTTCACCGCCTTGCGGACGGGAAGGCGCGAGCGGATGAACTGCGCGTCCGAACTGCCGCTCTCGGGGATCGCGGTCTCGTCGGTGTCCTCGAAGCGCTCGCGTGCGCCGTTCTCGTCGATGCGGTTGACCCGCTTGAAGCTCTTTATCTCCTTTTCGCCGCGCGTGAGCAGCACCTCGCCGCCGCTCTCCCGCAAGAAGGCGTTGATCTCTTTGAGAGCCGCCTCGTCGGGCTCGCCGCGGAGGGAGATGGTGTCGCTGTCGATCCGCGTGAGCACGCCGTGCGTCTCGGGGGATTCCTTCGTCTTGCTCACGTCGGACAGAATTTTGCCGTCTTTGAGCTCGATGATGCGGTCGCCGTATTCCTCGGCGAAGTCCCTGTCGTGGGAGACGACGAGGACGAGCCGCGTCTTCGAGAGCCGTTTGAGGGTGTCGAAGACCTGTTTGCCCGTCACTGAGTCGAGCGCGCCCGTCGGCTCGTCCGCCATGATGATGCGCGGGTCCTTGACGAGGGCGCGGGCGATCGCGATGCGCTGCTTCTGCCCGCCCGAGAGGGTGTTCGGCTTGCGCTTTGCGAAGTGGGTGAGCTCCACCTCCTCGAGGATGGCCTTCACCCTCTCTTTTTCGCGCGTCTTGCCCTGCAGTTCGAGGGCGAGCGCCACGTTGTCCTCGACGTTAAATTCGTTAAGGACGTTGTATTCCTGAAAGACGAATCCGACGAAGGTATTGCGGTAGCTGTCGAAATCGCTGCCCGAAAACTCCTTCGAGGACTTGCCCATGACGATGACCTCGCCGTCCGTCGGCTCGTCGAGCCCGCCCGCAAGATTGAGGAAGGTGGATTTCCCGCTCCCCGATTTGCCGAGCAAAAACACGAGCCCCGTCTCCTTGAAGCGGACGGAGACGTCGTCGAGCGCCTTGACGTCCGCGCCGCCCTTGGTCTTGTAGATCTTGGTGAGATGTCTGACTTCTAACATTGGTTTCCTCCTATTCGCGGGTGGTTCCATGATTACAACGACGGCGGCGGGGCGTTTGTCCCGCATTCCGCGAGATCCATGCGTAAATTTATAAATATATTATAGCATGGGGGGGGGTAATGTCAAGACTTTATTCGATGTTTTCAAGGCGTCGGCGGAATTTTTTCAAGGCAAAGGCTGAATATTTCCGACGGCGGTGGAATTTTCCGCCGCCGGGACATTCCTCCGTCCGCACTGTAAAAAGAGAGGGCCGCTTAAAAAGCGGTCCTCCCGAATGTTTTTGCCGTTATACGCGCTCTACCTTGTCGCTCTTGAGGCATCTCGCGCAGACGTAACCCGTCTCCACCTTGCCGTCAGCCTTATATGTCACTTTCTGAACGTTGACATTGAACGCTCTCTTCGTCTTGCGGTTGGAGTGGCTCACATTATTACCAGACGTGCGGCCCTTTCCGCAGACGCTGCATACTCTCGACATATCTTCACCTCCGATCGGATTCCGTATTTTTCCCGTACGGCGATCCCGCAACGGAAATCTTAATCATCATATCATTTCTTCGAAAAAAAAGCAATTAAAAACAGGGGGGTTCCTCCGAAAATTTTCCTGTTTTTAAGAATTTTTTTTCAATATCGCTTGCAAAAAAAGCCATAATAGGATAGAATAGGTATTAGTCAGTCAGGAGAACAGACAATGTCGGTCAGCACAAGCAATGCGTACGGAAAAATTTCGATCTCCGATCTCGCAATCGCGAAGGTCGCCTCTCAGGCCGCGATGGAAAGCTATGGCATCGTGGATACCGTCGCGCGCCGTTTTACCGATACGCTCGCCGAACTTCTCGGCAGAGATGCGGGCGGCAAAGGCGTAAAAGTCATGACGTCCGGCAACCGCATCTTCATCGACGTATACGTTCTGATCAAATACGGCGTGTCGATCGAGGCGGTCGCGGAATCGCTGAAAGAAGCAATCAAATATAAAGTTGAAAAATTCACGGGCATGATCGTAGACACCGTGAACGTCAACGTGATGGGTCTGAAATTATAGCTCGGTCTTTTGAAAGACGGATTATAATTTCTTTTTCTTTTATAGATACAGCAGCGTATAAGGAGTATCTCATGCAGAAAACGATCAATTGCGCGACCTTCCGCAAGATGGTTCTGGTCGGCGCAAAGATGTTGGAAAATAATCGTGCGAAGGTGGACGCCCTCAACGTGTTCCCCGTCCCGGACGGCGACACGGGCACAAATATGTCGCTCACCATGCAGTCGGCGGTCAAGGAACTCTCGAACACCACGTCCAACAACTTCATGGAGGTATGCGACTGCATCTCCAAGGGCGCGCTGAAGGGCGCGCGCGGCAATTCGGGCGTGATCCTCTCGCAGATCTTCCGCGGCATCTGTTCGGTGCTCAGGGTCGGCAAGCCCGAGGTCGATACCCGCAACTTTGCCAAGGCGCTCGAGGCGGGCACGAAGGTCGCCTACAACGCCGTTGCGATCCCCAAAGAGGGGACCATCCTCACCGTCGTCCGCTTCATGAGCGAGTTTGCCGCCAAGAATGCGGGCAAATACCGCGATTTCGAGACGTTCATCCCCGCGATCATCGAGGAAGGCGACAGGGCGCTCGCCAAGACGCCCGAACTTCTGCCCGTTCTGAAGAAGGCCGGGGTCGTCGATTCGGGCGGTGTCGGGCTCATGACCATCATGCGCGGGTTCCAGGCCGCGATCATGGGCGACGAGATCGTCTCCGAAGTGCAGACGGAGGCCGCAAAGGCGGCGCAGAGCATGGACGCCGACTTCGGCGACAACTCCGACATCATCAACATGGACCTCGGCGAGATCCAGTTCGCCTACTGCACCGAGTTCTTCATCATCAACCTCAAAAAGAGCACCACGCTCGCGGACATCGACAAACTCAGGGAGAATCTGATGGGGATCGGCGATTCCGTCATCTGCATCGGCGATCTCGAGATGGTCAAAGTGCACGTCCACACCAACTGCCCGGGCATTGCGCTCACCTATGCGCTCGAGCTCGGCGAGCTCGACCGTCCCAAGATCGAAAATATGCTCGAACAGAACCGCGCGCTCAAGGCGAAGATTGCCGCGGAAAAGAAGGAGCAGGGCATGCTCGCCATCTGCACGGGCGAGGGCATTGCGGAGATCTTCAAAGACCTCTTTGTCGACCGCGTGATCGAGGGCGGACAGACGATGAATCCCTCGGCTTCCGACATCGCGAACGCCGTGCAGAAGATCAACGCGGACAACGTGTTCGTGTTCCCCAACAACAAGAACATCATTCTGGCGGCGGAGCAGGCGAAAGCGCTCGTCGACAACCGCACCATCCACGTCATTCCCACCAAGAACGTGCCGCAGGGCTTTGCGGCGGCGCTCGCATTCTCTCCCGACGAGAGCCCCGAGGAGAACAAAACCAACATGATCCACGCGCTCGACAACGTGAAAGCGGGAGGAGTGACGCACGCCGTCCGCACCACGAGCGTGAACGGGTTCAACATCAAGGAAGGGGACATCATCGGGCTCGACGACAAGAAGATCCTCGCCAAGAGCAACAACATCGACGATACGGTGCTCACGCTGCTCGACAGGCTGAAAGAGGACTACCACGAGGTGATCACGCTCTACTACGGCGACGAAGTGAACGAGGCGGACGCCGCGGCGCTCTGCGAAAAAGTGCGGGAAGCGTTCCCCGATTGCGATGTAGACTATCACAACGGCGGCCAGCCCGTCTACTACTATCTGGTATCGTTGGAGTAAATTTGAGCGAGCTTCGGCTCGCTTATAATTTATATCCCGTAGGGGGATCGGACAGGGCTCATAAAAAGCGCGGCATGAGGAAACAGTATGGAACTTTCATCATTGAAGGGCGTCGGCGAAAAGCGCGCCAAGGACTTCCGGAAACTCAATCTCACCGATACGGCGGAGCTCGTCCGCTGTTTTCCGCGCACCTATCTCGATATGACGAACCGCGTCTCCGTCCGCGAGGTCTACCACAACGACATGGCGCTCCTTGCGTGCCGGCTCATCTCGGTCGAACCCGTCCGCTACACGGGCAAGACGCGTATGGTGCGCGCGCTCCTCGAACAGGGGGTGGATAACTTCACGGCCGTCTGGTTCAACATGCCCTATATCGCCCAAAAGCTCAAGCCGGGGGAATATCTCTTCTACGGCAGGGTGCAGAACTATTACGACCGCATCTCGCTCGTCAATCCCTCCTTCGAGCCGCTCGACAGGAACAACCGTCTCAAGGGGCTCGTGCCCGTGTATTCCCTGCGCGGCTCGCTCACCCAGCGCATCTTCCGCGACGCAGTGGCGGAGGCGCTCAAGGTCGAACGGTTTCCCACCGTCATCCCGGAGGAACTCATCAAAAAATATGCGCTCCCGCCGCTCGACGAGGCATACCGCGCAATCCATCTGCCCGCGACACAGGGGAATATGCAGAACGCCGCCGAGCGCATTGCGCTCGAGGAATATTTCACGCTCATTTCGGCGTTCAAGCTGATCAAGGGCGATAAGAACGAGGCGCGGATCAACCGCTACACGGTCACCGCGCGGGAGGTCGCCCGATTCGAAAAGCGTTTCCCGTTCACCTTCACGCCCGGGCAGCAGGCCGCCGTCCGTGCGATCTACGACGATCTGACGGGCCCCACCCGCATGAACCGCCTTTTGCAGGGGGATGTCGGCAGCGGAAAGACGGCGGTCGCCCTCACGGGCATCTTCATGGCGGTCAAAAGCGGGTTTCAGGCCGTCTATCTCTCCCCGACGGAGGTGCTCGCCGCACAGAATTACGAGGTCTTGAAGCGGATCTTCCCCGAATACCGCATCCGATACCTTTCGGGCGCCTCCACGGCCGCCGAAAAGCGGGAGATCAAGGCGGCGCTCAAAGCGGGGGAGGTAGACATCCTCTGCGGCACGCACGCCGTGCTTCAGGGGGACGTGCATTTTGCGCGGCTCGCTTTCTGCGTATGCGACGAGCAGCACCGATTCGGCGTCTCGCAGCGCAATTCCCTGAGCGAGAAGGGGAACGGCGCGGATGTGCTCGTCATGTCGGCGACGCCCATTCCGAGGACGCTCTCTTTGATCTTTTACGGCGATCTCGATATCACCGTCATCCCGGATAAGCCGCTCGAGCGGCAGGAAGTCGCGACGTCGGTGATCCCCGAATACAAGTACGGCGACATGCTCGCCTATATCCGCCGCGAAGTGAAGGCGGGCAAGCAGGCATATTTCGTCTGCCCGAAGATCGAGGACGACGAAGGGCAGGTAACTTCGGTGACGGAGCTTTACGAAGAGCTCGCCCGGAAACTTCCGGACGTGCGCTTTGCACTGCTGCACGGACGGATGAAGGACAAGGAGAAGACGGAGATCATGACTGCTTTCAAGGAGCGGCGGGTCGACTGCCTCGTCTCGACGACCGTCATCGAAGTCGGCGTCGACGTTCCGAACGCGACGATCATGGTCATCTGCAATGCCGAGCGGTTCGGACTCTCGCAGCTCCACCAGCTGCGCGGAAGAGTGGGCCGCGGCAGCGAAAAGAGCTATTGCTTTCTTCTGGTCGGGAGCG
>CANROI010000028.1 GCA_947632165.1 uncultured Clostridia bacterium | reverse complement strand
TTGCTCGTGTTCATGTTTGACCGATTGGGGCGTATTCCCAACGAAACGCCGTTTGTCCTTGAATGGTTCGTAAAGAGCGGCATCCAAGTTTGGAGCGCGAAAGAAGGGCAGCAGACCTTTGAGAACGACTGCGATTACCTTCTGAATTACATACGCTTTTGGCAAGCGGGCGGGGAGAGTCGCAAGACTTCTCTCCGCGTCAAAACCCGCCTCGGACAGCTCGTGGAGGAGGGAAAATTTACGGGCGGTACGGCTATGTTCGGCTATAAATTTGTCAAGAGCGGAGTCGTCACCAAGAAAGGGCGTGAACTTCTCGCGCTTGAAATCGTGCCCGAGGAGGCGGCAGTCGTGCAGTTCATCTTTTACAAGACAGTAGAAGAGGGATATGGGACTTATCGCCTGTGCAACTTGATCAACGAACAGGGGTATCGGACACACAGCGGGGCAATGTTTCATCCGAATACGATCAATCGCATATTGCGCAGTCACACCTATACGGGATATTTTGTCCGCGGCGGGAAGAAGTCGGGCTTTATCGAAGAGCTGAAAATCGTCGATGAGCGGGTGTTCGACGAAGCGCAGAAGATCCTTGCAAGCAGAAGCGTGACGAACACACGAAAGAGCAACATCGCCTATATGACGAAGGGAGCGGCGATGCTCGGCGGAAATCTTTTCTGCGCATATTGTGGCGCGAAGATGCACGCGATCTCCTATTCCGATCCTGTCATACTTGCAGACGGAACGAGGAAGGTCTACAAGAGCATCCGATATATTTGTCCCAATAAGGCGCGGGGGCGCGGCGCTTGCAGCGGGCAGGGGCAGTACACTTCGAGAAAAGTGGATGAGTCGGTCATGGAGATCGTCCGTTTCCTGTTGGATACCGTGAAAGAGGACGAGAAAGACGAAGCCATAAAAAGAAGGCACGAACAAGCCGTGCAGTCGAAGAAGAAGTATTATGCGGGGCTTGTCAAGGAATACAGCAAGCAACAAATGGTATTGCAAAAGCTGATCGAGGAAATAGGGCAGGCGATGATCGGGGAATCGCGCTTTTCCATGGAAGTGCTGAACCAATCCATCACGCTGCAAAAAGCAAAATTGGAAAAGCTCGAAAAAGAGATCCCCCAAGTCTTGGCGCAAGTCAATCAAGACAAGGACGCGCTTGAAAGCCTCGATCATCTTTACGAGGAATTTGTCGGTTGGGCTGACGAATTTGAGTGCGCCTCAAAGGAGCGGCAGAAGATGATCGTCTGCAAACTGCTCAAACGGATCGACATCAGCCGTCAATATAATTTGGGCATCGTCGTGAATATGGACTACGGGCAATTCATGGAAAGAAGGGCAAGTTCCCCGCGTTTTACTATGCAAATTGATACGCTTGGGAGAGCACGCGGCTGTTAACCGCGGTGTCGTCAGTTCGAGTCTGACAGGAGCAGCCAAAAAAAGCCCGAGGCGTGAAAACGTCTCGGGCTTTTTTACGTGCGCCATCAGCGCACGTACTTGGACGAGTCGTCAGTGACGCGATCGGCGCGTTATATTGCGGAAGGCAGTTTTAGTCCGCGCAACGATCGCTATTCCGTCGCAAAAACGTAGCATAGGTCTGTTTTCAAGCCGTGAGAGCGTTTTTGCTCCTTACGAGTTGACAGGAGCAGCCAAAAAAAGCCCGAGGCGTGAAAACGTCTCGGGCTTTTTTGCGTGCGCTGATAGGCGCACGTACTTGGACGAGTCGTCAGTGACGCGATCGGCACGTTATATTGCGGAAGGCAGTTTTAGTTCGCGCAACGATCGCTATTCCGTCGCAAAAAGACAAAAAACGCATACGTATCGACATTTGCATCTTATGACTGTCTTTTTGCCATTTTTACTTTCCTACCGGACTTGAACTGACGACATCGAATTTTATCAAAAAACAAACAAAATCTTGATATTTCCCCTCCAAAATGCTATAATAGCATTGCGATGTCAAAAAAACCTTTATTTCCCGAAAAGGGGGACTTTATGAACAAGGTGAAAATTACGGTATTAAAGACCACTTTTCATCAGGAACTTGCGGAGCAGTATGGGGTTGATGGACTTTCGGCTTGTCCGATGATGAAGGAAGGGCAAGTGTTCTTCGCCGACTACGCGAAACCAGACGGATTTTGCGATGAGGCGTGGAAAGCGATCTATCAATATGTTTTTGCTTTGGCGCACGGTGCAGGGGGAACGACGTTTTACTTCGGAGATTGGATCAAAGAAAAGGGCGTTGCGATTTGCTGTTGCAACGACGGACTTCGCCCCGTCATCTTCAAATTGGAAGCTACCGACGAGCAGTCAAAGTTGGACTGCAAGCAGAACGTCTGACTAAGACATGGAAGCGATCCTTGAAAAGTATCCCGAGAGGAGTACGTTCGACAAGTCTTTGGCACATATTCGATTGCGAAGCAGGGCAGTCTGTTTGCCGATCTTTTTACAAATTGCAATCTTTATTTCGGGGAAGCTATGTTTTGAGCAAAAACCTTGACAAAAATTGAATTATCTTGTAAAATAAAATTACTATTGACAGTAATTCTATCGAACCAAGGAGGGTAACCATGTCCGAAAAAAGGGGAGTCATATACATATTGACGAATCCGTCCTTCAAAGAGTATGTCAAGATCGGTTATGCGGACGACATGAAGACGCGCCTTGCACAACTGAACAGGAGCGAATGCACCCCATTCGCGTTTCGTGTCTATGCCACCTATGAAGTAGATGCGAGACTTACTGATATGAAATTGCACAATATCATTGATAAGCTGAATCCCAATTTGCGCGCGATTGACAATGTGGACGGCAAAAAACGGGTCAGGGAGTTTTATGCAATGTCTGCCGAAGACGCTTATGCGTTGTTCGAGGCCATGGCCGAAATCCACGGCACGCAAAGCAGATTAAAGAAACACGCGGCCACCGCCAAGCAAAAGGCAGAAGAAGATGCCGCGGCCGAAATAGAAGAGGAATCGCATGAGAGAATGGCGCCGTTCAGTTTCGCGATGGTGGATATTCCCGTCGGTTCCGTGATAGAGTACAGCAATGCGGCGAACGAAAACTCGGGCAAGACATGCGTTGTTGCAGACGACAGACATGTGGAATACGATGGAAAGATCTGGTCGCTTTCCGCCCTCGCGATGGAACTGACGGGCAGCAAAAGTCCGCTCGCAGGACCAAAATATTTTAAGTATAACGGCGAATGGTTGAACGACATTCGTCGGCGGATGGGGAAATAATTTATCGCGGGAAGCGTATTTCCGCGAGCGGCGAGTTCTTTTGGAATCTTTCGGACGAAGAACGCCGCTTTCGGCAAGAAGACGAAAGCGCCCCGGAAAGCAGATCACCGGGGAAGCGGGTCAATAGTCGGTTCTGCCGAGCAGAAAATCGACGGTGGTATCGAGGATGTCCGCGATCGCGATCAGCATATCAAAAGAGCATTCCCGTTTTCCCGTCTCCCAATAAGAAATCAACCTGGTCGACACATGTAATTTTTCGGCGAGTTCCGCCCTTGACATGTTTTTCTCACTGCGAAGTTCATTCAACCTTGATTCAAACTGATTCATAAAAATATTTTAGAACAAATTGTTCCAAATCTCTTGACGTGGAACAGTTTGTTCCGTTATAATATATGTGGAACAGAATGTTCCGTTCCCGTGGTCAAAAAAAGCCACATCATTTATTCACAATGATTCGGAAATATGTTATAACAGGAGTTAAGGAGGATCATATGGAAAGAAGATATAAATGTATGGAACGAAAAGCATTAAAAACTTTTATGCGGACAATGAGCCTTTCCCTGATTGTTTCGCTAATTGCTTGCTTTGTTACAGGATGTAGCAGAGGCTATAAAGAATATATAGATGGATATTTTCGATGAACAACTATTCTGACGCAATCAATGAGGGATATTACAGTCTTGATCACATTCAATCGGGAGAAAAAATAAATCCGCCTAAAAGTCCCGTCAGGAGCGGATATACATTTATCGGTTGGTATACCGAGCCGCAGTGTATCAATGTCTGGGACTTTAACGTCTCCCCCACGATCGAAGAGGGCGCGGAATTCAGACTTTACGCCGGTTGGCGTGCATTATAAAGATCATGTTAGAGATAAAAGAGTTAACGAAAAAAGGGGATCAGCACGACTGCGTTGCGGAACGTCTCGGTTGATTTCGTCCCCTCATTCAATGTAGGCATTCTGCCCGATTTTGGCATTGCTACTGATCATTTCGGCGTTGCAGCCCTTGCAACGGTATTTCCTGTCATCAAAACGGCGAGAAAAAATCCGATCGACATAATAAAGGCTTAACTCACGATCCGAGGCTGAATCTCTGCCCGAGGCGGAGGGCTCCGCGCCCCCCGCGGGGCGTTAAAATTTTGTCCGCGGGCGAAAAATCGGATCAAAATCCTTGCTTTTCGTTGCAAACTGTGTTAAAGTATTGCATATTCGGAAAAAACTCCGGAGCAAGGAGCAGATATGGAAAAAGAATTCAGAACGGAGCGCGACTCGGTGGGGGAGCTCTCCGTGGACAGCGCCGCCTACTACGGCATACAGACCCTGCGCGCCAAGGGGAATTTCGAGATCACGGGCACGAAGCTCAATTACGCGTTCGTCCGCAACATCGTGCTCATCAAGAAGGCCGCCGCCAAAGTCAATAAGGCCTACGGCCTGCTCGAGCAGGAGAAGGCGGACGCGATCATTGCGGCCTGCGACGAGATCCTGCACGGCAAGCATCGGCGCGACTTTATCGTCGACGCGGTGCAGGGCGGCGCGGGGACCTCGGCAAACATGAACGTGAACGAGGTCATCGCCAATATCGCGATCGAGCATCTCAACGGCAAGAAGGGGGACTATGCCCTCATCAGCCCCAACGACCATGTCAACATGGAACAGTCGACCAACGACGTCATTCCCACGGCGGGCAAGCTCACCGTGCTCTCTCTCGCCGCGGAGCTGATCGCGGAGCTCAAGCGCCTGCATGCGGCGCTCTCCGCCAAGGCCACCGAGTTCGACGGCATTCTGAAGATGGGCAGAACGCAGCTGCAGGACGCGGTGCCCATGCGGTTGGGGCAGGCGTTCCGCGCCTTTGCGACGGCCATCGCGCGTTCCGGGCAGCGCATCGAAAATTCGCTCTCCGAAATGCGGTCCATCAACCTCGGCGCGACCGCGATCGGGACCGCGATCAACGCGAAAGAGGCCTATTTCACCCACATCACGCAGGAACTCTCCCAGCTGACGGGGGAGGCGCTCAGCCGCGCGGACGACCTCTTCGACGGGACGCAGAACGTCGACGGCTTTGCCGCCGTCTCGGGGACGCTCAAGGCGCTCGCCGTCAACCTCTCCAAGATGTGCAACGATCTGCGGCTCATGTCGAGCGGCCCCCGCACGGGGCTCGGCGAGATCATTTTGCCCGCAAAACAAAACGGCTCCTCGATCATGCCGGGGAAGATCAATCCCGTCATTCCGGAAGTCGTCAACCAGGTCGCGTTTCTCGTGATCGGCCATGATGTAACGGTCACCATGGCGGCGGAGGCGGGCCAGCTCGAGCTCAACGCCTTCGAGCCCGTCATCTTCTACCAGCTCTTCGAGTCCCTCCGGGCGCTGACGGGTGCCGTCAGAACGCTCTCCGAAAACTGCATCGTGGGCATCACCGCCAACAAGGAGCGCTGCGCCGAATGGGTCAACCGGAGCGTGGGCATTGTGACGGCGCTCAATCCCTACATCGGCTACCTCAAGGCCGCCGAGATCGCAAAAGAGTCGCTCAGAACGGGGCAGTCCATCAAGTCGATCGTCCTCAGAGAGGGGCTCATGGACGAGAAAAAGCTCGACGAAGTGCTCGATCCGCTCGTTCTGACGGAGCCCTGCGGCGGGAAGGGCTGATCTCAGAACTGGCAGAAGGTGTAGCCGAGCGAACGATAATAGGCGATGATGCGGGGGAGCGCTTCGGCGGTCGCCGCGTGATGGGCGGAGTCGTGCAGAAGCAGCACCACCGTCTCTTTGCCCGCCGAGGTCTTTTCCGTCTCGGCGACGAGCATCTCCGCGCTCGCGCAGGGGATCTCCTCGTCCCCGCACACCGCATTCCAGAGCACCACGCGATATCCGCGCGCTTCGAGCAGTTTGGTCTGCCGCTCCCGCGCGGTTTTTCCTTTGCCCCCTCCGGGGAAGCGGTAGACGTGCGGCGTCACGCCCGTCACCCGCTCTATGACTTCCGCGCAGCGGTCGACGTCGCCGAGGAGCGCCTCATCGGAGGCATAGATGGCGTCGTAGCGGTGGCTTGCGGAATGCACGCCCAGCGTGTGCCCCTCCGCGGCCGTCCGCTTCAGGATTTCTTCCCTGCCCGCGACGCGGTCGCTGACGATGAAGAAGGTCGCCTTGACGCCCTCCTCTTTGAGCGTATCCAGCACGCGCGCGGTCACCTTTGTGCTCGGGCCGTCGTCGAAAGTGAGATAAACTTTTTTTCCATCCGCAAAGCCGATGGCGGGGACCGTCGCCTGCGCGCGGAGCCCGCAGAACGCCAGCAGCGTGAGAAGCACCGCAAGCAACAGCAGCGAAGGAAGATATTTTTTTTGCATATATCAAGCATGATTCATTTTCGCCGAGATTATTTACTTTTTACGGGGAATGTGCTATAATATCCCCGGAACATTGCGGGAGCAGTCCCTCATGGGAAATTTTTACGGAGGCCGGTGATATGGAGACGATCGGCGATTACGAAAACAGAAGAAGAGAGGGCCTATCGGAGTCCTTCCGCACACTTTACGGCACGGAGCCGCGTTGGTTCTCTTCCCCGGGGCGGGCGGAGATCGTGGGCAACCACACCGACCACAACCTCGGCAAGGTGATCGTCTCGGCAATCTCCTGCGATATCCTCTGCGCGGCGGCGCCCCGTTCGGACGGCGTGGTGGAGATCTCCTCCGATTCGTTCGCGCCCATCCGCTTTTCGATCTACGATCTCGGGAGCCGTGAGCGGGAGAAGGGGAAGTCCGTCGCTCTGGCGCGCGGCGTGCTCCACTATTTTGCCCGGATGGGCTACGGATTCGGCGGTTTTTCCGCCGTCACCCACAGCAATGTGTTCCGCGGCGCGGGCGTTTCCTCCTCGGCCGCCTTCGAAGTGCTCGTCGCGGAGATCGAGAATGTCTTTTACTGCGGCGGCACGCTCTCGCCCATCGAAAAGGCGCGGGCGGCGCAGTATGCGGAGAACGTCCACTTTGGCAAGCCGTGCGGGCTGCTCGACCAGATGGGCATTGCCTGCGGCGGGCTCGATAAGATCGACTTCGGCGCGGAAGAGCCGCTCATAAGGCACGTTCCGCAGCCGCGTGGCTACCGCCTTGTCCTTACGAACACGGGCGGCTCCCATGCGGCGCTCACCTCCCACTATGCCGATATTCTGCGCGAGATGTCGGAAGTCGCCTCTTTCTTCGGGAAGACCTATCTGAGAGAACTCACGCTCACCGACCTCGAGGAGAACCTTTCGCGCCTCCGCAAGCGGGTGAGCGACCGTGCGATCCTGCGCGCCTATCACTTCTTCGAAGAGAACGAGCGGGTGGACCGCGCCGCCGAAGCGCTCGAGCGCGGGGATCTCGCCTGCTTCCTCACACAAGTGAACGAGAGCGGCAGGAGCAGCCTCGCGATCCTCCAGAACTGTTATGTGCCGGGGGATATCCGCCAGCCCCTTGTGCTCGCCGCCAAGATGAGCGAACGGCTTCTGAAAGACGGCGCCTGCCGCCTGCAGGGCGGCGGCTTTGCGGGCTCGCTCATCGCATTTTGCCCCGAGGGCGAAGAACGGCGCTACGGCAGGGAGATGGCGCGCGTGTTCGGCAGAGAGAACGTATTCTACGCGGATTTCCGCGACCGCGGCGCCTGCGAGACCGACTGACCGCGGCGCAAGGAGAACGATATGATCACAAAGCAATTTTTCGGCAACACGGAGGACGGACGGGAGGTCTGTTCCTTCACATTTCATGACGGCGCGCGCCGCGCCACGATTCTGAACTACGGCGGCGTCGTGCAGAGCATCGTCGTTCCCGACCGGAACGGCAACCCCGTGGACGTCGTGCTCGGGCACAACGACGTGGAGGGCTACGAAAAGAACCGCGGCTACCTCGGCGCCCTCATCGGCAGGTTTGCGAACCGCATTGCCGAGGGCAAACTCATGATCGACGGCAAGCTCTATCAGCTCCACCTCACCGACCGCGGCAACCACCATCACGGCGGCCCGGTCGGCTTCAATAAGAAGGTCTGGGACTACGAGATCGCGGGCGACGAACTCATCTTAAAGCTCTTCTCGCCCGACGGGGATATGTGCTATCCGGGCAATCTGCAAACGAGAGTCATCTACACCTTCCGCGGGGGCGAACTGAAGATCCGCTACCGCGCCGTCTCCGACCGGAAAACGGCGGTCAATCTCACCAATCACACCTATTTCAACCTCAGCGGGGAGGCGAGCGGGGAGATCCTCGGTCAGACGCTCCTCATCGAGAGCGACTTCATCACGCCGACCACCCCCCTCATGATCCCCGTGGGCGGATACCGTGCGGTCAAGGGCACTCCCTTCGACTTCACTTCTCCCAAGCCCATCGGACGGGACATCGAGGCGGACGACGTCGACCTGCGGCAGGGGAACGGGTATGACCACTGCTTCGTTCTGCGCAACCGCTGCGGGGAATATGTGAAGTGCGCCGCCGCCGAGAGCGCGGAGACGGGCATCCGGCTCACCTGTTTCACCGATATGCCCGCCGTGCAGTTCTATTCGGGCAACGGGCTCAAGCAGGAGGGCAAGAGCACCTTCTACGGCAAGCGCATGGGCTTCTGCCTCGAGACGCAGATGATCCCCAACAACGTCAACGTGCCCGAATACGCCGAGCGGGGGAACTCCATTCTCGATGCGGGCGAAGTTTACGAGCACACCACCGCCTATTTATTCGAATCGTGACCGCGCTCCCCGGCATATTGCGGGCGTGAAGTCTCATAGAATAACCTGTCGGGACATCTTCCCGGGAGGTTTTTTTATGCGCAAATTTCTGGCATGCGCCGTCGGCGCGATCGTGCTGTTCGGGTCGGCGGGGCTCACCGCCTGCGGCGGGGCGTCCGCCCGCACTTCGTACGATATCCGGGCGGAATATCTGCCCGAAGAGGGCAAGCTGAAAGCCGAAATGACGGTCACCGTTCCCAATCCGGGTGAGACCGCGCTCGAGTCTCTCTCCTTCGAACTCTGGCCCAACGCCTACCGCGAGGGCGCAAAGTACGCCCCCGTCTCCGATCTCTATGCGCCCGCCGCCTACTATGCGGGCAAGAGTTATGGCGGGATCACGGTCTCTTCCGTCGAGGGAGCGGCGGGCTTCGGGGTCTCGGGCGAGGATGAGAACATCCTCTCCGTCACCCTCTCCGAACCGCTCTATCCCGACGAGGAGACGACGATCGCGATGACCTTCGAGGTGACGCTCGCGAAGATCAACCACCGCCTCGGGATCGGGGAGCACAACGTCAATCTCGCGGGGTTCTATCCCGTGCTCTGTGCGCGCGGGCAAAGCGGTTGGCTCGAATATGTCTACTCCCCGAGCGGCGACCCCTTCGTGAGCGAATGCGCCGACTACACCGTCGCGCTCACCGTGCCCGAGGACTACAAGATCGCCTGCGCCTGCGCGGGCGAGGCGATGCTTTCGGGCGGGAAAAAGACCTTCCGCGCAAACGCCGAAAATGTGCGCGACATCGCGTTCGTTTTGGGGAAGGAGCTCAACTGCCTCAAGGACGAGGCGGACGGCGTCACGCTCGAATATTGGTACAGGGGCGACAAGGCCCCCGAGACGGCGTTCAAGGCGGCAAAGGACAGCCTCGCCTATTTCTCGCGCACCTTCGGCGGCTATGCCTATCCGCGCTACGTCGTGGTGGAGACGGACTTTCCCTACGGCGGCATGGAGTACACGGGGCTTTCGATGATCTCCTCTTCCCTCGTCGCGAAGGACGTCCCCGCCGTCGTCGCGCACGAGACGGCGCATCAGTGGTGGTATGCGATGGTGGGCAGCAATCAGTTCGAGAACGCCTGGCAGGACGAGGGGCTCGCCGAGTATTCCGCGGCGCTCTTTTTGGGGGCCTATCCCGAGTACGGCGACACCTATGAGAACTGCATCAAGCGCTCCGAAGAGGGCTTCCGCGCCTTCTTTTCGGTGCGCTCCCAGCTCTCGGGCGAGGCGGATACGACGATGAACCGCCCGCTCACTTCCTATTCGGGGGACTATGAATACCGCAACATCGCCTATGACAAGGGCGTGATCCTCCTCGACCGCGTGCGCCTCGTACTCGGGGACAGAAAGTTCTTCTCGGGGCTCAAAAACTACGTCTCCTCCTATTCGGGCAGGATCGCCTCGCCCGAGGACTTCATCTCCTGTTTTTCGGGGAACGCGGAGGAGCTCTTCCGCTCCTTCACCGAGGGGAAATGCGTGATCTGAAAAATGCTTGCATTTTCCCGCACGGAAGCGTATAATGGTGCAACGAAAGAGGAGCGCATATGCCTATTTTGGAATACGAATGTCCCGCCTGCGGGAAAAAATTCGAAGAACTTGTAAAACGGCACGACGAAGAGGTGACCTGCCCCGCCTGCGGCGCTGCGGCAAAGCGCGTCTGGGCGGGCGCGGTGTACTCCGCAACGGGCAAGCCCGCCAAAAAGTGCAGCGGGAACTGCAGCACCTGCGGCGGCTGCCGGTGAGCGACCTCCGAGATCTCTTCAACATATCGAGTCTATCATGATATGATGAAAAACCTTCCCTATTTTCCCGGTGGGGAAGGTTTTTTTCACACGATTTTCGGAAAAATTTTCCGAAAATCTCTTGAATTTGGCACGCATTTGTGATAGAATACATCTGCAAAACCGAAAAAAGCAAAGGGGGCGCGCCCCCTTTCTGCACATCATAACTGTGCAGAAAAAACAATTATCCGAGGGAGCACAACAGTGAAGCGTCTCTTCTTTCAACCGGTCGTTCTGCTTGCCGCGGCGCTGTGCCTTGCGGTCTCCTGTGCGGAGCCGACGGTGCAACTCTCTGCGGAGCGCGCGGTGCTCGATACGGGCGAAACCTTGCAGCTCACCGCAACCGCTCCGGGCGAGGTCGTCTGGAGTTCGAGCGACGAGAAGGTCGCTTCCGTGCACGGGGGGACGGTAGAGGGCAGATCGGCCGGCAGCGCGGTGATCACCGCGCGGGCGGGCCGGGCGAGCGCCTCCTGCACGGTAGAGGTAAAGGCAGACTGCCCGATCGAGGGCGCCGCGCTCGTCTGGAACGACGAATTTTTCGGCGCCGCGCTCGACGAGACGAAGTGGGACTATCAACTCGGCGTCCGCGACGATTATCACGGGATCACCGGTCCCCGCCATTGGGGGAACAACGAACTGCAGTATTACACGAAGGAAGCGGTGCGGGTCTCGGAAGGGAAACTCGTCATCACCGCCCGCCACGAGGAGGCGGAGGACTGCTCCTTCACTTCGGCGCGGATCATCACGCGCGACCGCTATTCCTTCACCTACGGCTATGCGGAGGCGCGCATCAAACTCCCCGCGGAGCGGGGCATGTGGCCCGCATTCTGGATGCTGCCGCAGCCCGATGGGCCCCAATCGACGGGAAACGTCTATGGCGGCTGGGCGAGCAGCGGCGAGATCGACATCCTCGAGGCGAAGGGGCGGGAGCCCTTCACGGCCAACGGCACCCTC
>CANROI010000027.1 GCA_947632165.1 uncultured Clostridia bacterium | reverse complement strand
GAGCTCAAGCTCCGTCTTTCGGGCGAACTGCTCGAGACGATCTCCCTCACGAAGGACGAGATGGAGGTAAAACTCAACGGGACGAAGCTCTCTTACGAGACGATCGTGATCAGCGGCATCGACACCGACATGAGCAAGCGCGAGAAACGCGAATTTGCGGACTTCACCGTGGGCAAGGGGCTCCGTTTGAACGAGGGTGAGAACGTGGTCACGCTCACCATCACCAACGATAAGCCGATGACGGGTATGATCAAATCCATGGCGCCCATGGTGGATTGCCTCAAGGTCATCGCGAAGGCGAACCTCGACTACGAACCGATCGAAGATAACCTTCGGAATTTCGACTATTAACGGAGAATACGGATGAAAGCCTATTTCAAACAGAAAGGATTCCGCGTATGGTTCATCGTTACGGCCTGCCTGGTCTCCTTCATGATCGCCGCGGGCATTGTGCTCTCCGCCTATTCCCAATTCGTCAATATCATCCTCGGGGGCGAGATCGCCGTGTATGCGGAGGGCCGCGAGCCCCGCTATACGCGCGAGACCGATTCCAAGGAGGAGGCGCTGGAAGAGGCGAATGAACTTAACGAGCGCATCTGCGAAGAGGGCATGGTGCTCCTGCGCAACGAAAACGGCGCGCTGCCCCTCGAAAAGGGCGCAAAAGTGAGCGTGTTCGGGAAGAACTCGGTGAACCTCGTCTACGGCGGATCCGGTTCGGGCGGCGGCGACAACAAGAACGCCGTCAAGCTCTGCGACGCGCTCCGCGCGGCGGGCTTCGAGGTAAACCCCACGCTCGAGGCATTTTACTCAGACAACAACCGTTCGGGTCCGCGGAGGAGCGGCAATCCCTCCGATCTCGACAGCGGTGCAGACGTCTCTCTCGAGACTGCCGAAACGCCCTATTCCTCCTACACTTCTGATATAACGGGCAGTTACGGCAGCTACCGGGACGCGGCGCTCATCGTGCTCTCGCGCATCGGAGGGGAGGGGTTCGACCTTCCCCGCACCTCCGCGGATGACGCAAGCCGCCACTATCTCGAGCTCGATCCCAATGAGATCGCCCTCGTGCGTGCGGTGACCTCCGCAAACTTCGGCCGCGTGATCGTGCTCGTCAACTCCGCAAACGTGATGGAGCTCGGCTGGGCCGAGAGCGGCGCCTACGGCAAGATCGACGCCGTGCTCTGCATCGGCGCGCCCGGCAACAGCGGCATCTCTTCGCTCGGCAGGATCCTGAACGGCGAGATCTCCCCTTCGGGCCGCACCGTCGACACATGGGCGAGCGATCTGCTCGCGGCGCCCTCCGTCCGGAACTTCGGCTCGAATGGGGTCAAGGACGGCGACGCCTACTTCCTCGACGGCAAGAGAAAGTCCTACTATACCGTCAGCTACGAAGAGGGCATTTATGTGGGCTACCGCTATTATGAGACGCGCGCCGCGGCCTATAACGGCGCGGTCCCGTCGCTCGGCGAAAAGGAGTATGCGGACGGAGCGCAATGGTATCGGGACAACGTCGTCTATCCCTTCGGTTACGGCCTGAGCTATACGACGTTCACCCGGACGATCACATCCAAACCCGATGCCTTTAAGCTCGACGAAAACGGCAGATGCACCCTCGAGGTGGGGGTGACCGTCGAGAATACGGGCAAAGTCCCGGGCAAGGAGACGGTGGAGTTCTATGTGACCGCACCCTACACGAAGGGCGGCATCGAAAAGGCCTATGTCGTGCTCGGCGGGTTTGCAAAGACCTCCCTCCTGAAGCCGGGCACCGAGGAGACCGTGACCGTGACGCTCGAAGCGGAGGAGCTCGCCTCCTACGACTTCGACGACCGCAACGGGAACGGATTCAAGGGATATGAACTCGAAGCGGGCGACTACGTGTTCCGTCTCATGGAGAACGCGCACGAGGAGCTCGAATCCTTCACCCTGACTCTGCAGGACGGCTTCTGCTATAAGACCGATCCCGTGACGGGCGGCGCGGTCGTGAACCGCTACGACGACGCGGCAGAGGGGCTCGGCAGCGTGCTCTCCCGCAGCGATTTTGCGGGCACGTTCCCCGTTCCGCCCACCCAGGAGGAGCGCGAGAAGGACAAGGCCTTCTTCGACGCCCTCGACAGCCGCAAGACGAACAACCCGAACGACTACCGCGAACTTCCCAAGACCGGACAGGCGGGCGAGGCGGATCTGTATGACCTCATCTCCTCGGAGGACTACGAGGGCTATGGCGACGCGCGCTGGGAGGCGCTCCTCGACACGCTGTCCGCCGACGAGATGGCGAATCTGTTCAACTTCGGCGCCTTCCACACCGAGCCGATCCTGAAGATCGGCAAGCCCAAGACGACGGATGCGGACGGCCCCGCCGGATTCACGAACTTCCTCGGCGACGATACGATCTACGCGACCTGCGCCTATGCGTCCGAAGTCGTGCTCGCGTGCTCCTGGAACACCGGGCTCGCCCATGCGATGGGGAAGAGCGTCGGCGAAGAGGGGCTCTGGGGCAATCGGGCGGGCGACGGCGCTCCCTACAGCGGCTGGTATGCGCCCGGCGTCAACCTGCACCGCAACGCGTTCGGGGGCAGAAACTTCGAATACTTCTCCGAAGACAGCCTGCTCACGGGCATGATGGCCGCTTCCGAGATCACGGGCGCGGCGGAGAAGGGCGTGTACTGCTACATGAAGCACTTCGCCGTCAACGAGCAGGAGACCCATCGCTCGGGCGTCGCGACCTGGCTGACCGAACAGTCTCTGCGCGAGCTCTATCTCCGTCCCTTCGAACTTGCGGTGAAGAAAGGGCACGCGCATGCCGTGATGAGTTCCTTCAACCGCATCGGGACGGTCTGGACGGGCGGCGATTACCGCCTGCTCACCGAGATCCTGCGGAACGAGTGGGGCTTCGAGGGCACGGTGATCTGCGATTTCAATACCAACGGCTACATGAACGTCAAACAGATGGCCTATGCGGGCGGCGACCTCAACCTCGCCACAGACCGCTTCTGGGATGGCTACGATCCCGCCTCTCCGGGCGACGTCACCGTGCTTCGGAACGCCGCAAAGCACATCCTCTACACCGTCTCCACGAGCAACGCGCTCAATGCCGAGGTGATCGGCTACCGTCCGCCCGTATGGGTCTGGTGCATGAGCGCCGCCGCGGCGGCGGTGACGGTCGGGCTCGCCGTCTGGGGCTTCTTTGCCGTCACCCGTGCGAAGAGGGCGGTGTCGGCAGGGCGGAAGTCCGCAGCGGATCCCGAAGAATAACAATTTGGATCCGCGTCGAACGACGCAAACTCGGAACAGCGGGGATCATCCCCGCTGTTTTTCCGTTCTCCGCAACCTCGGGAGCCGTATTTTTTTCCAAATACTTGCGAAGCGCCCGGAAATATGATATAATAGAATCGTGTGCGGGGCGCACGGGCTATGCGGCGCACGGCGTGCCGCCCAATGAAGAGGAAGAGCCAAGGGACCGGTCCCTTGTTAGCTTGTAAAAACAAGCTAACAAAAGAACTTAAACGGCGAATGGGCGCAAAGGCGCTCCGATGGGGGGAAGGTATGAGAAACATCGCAATCGTGGAAGATGAAGACGACGCCGCAAGTGTGTTGGAGGATTACATCGGGCAGTTTTCCGCAGAGACGGGGCAGGCATTCAAGGTGGAGCGCTTCCGTGACGCGCTCACCTTTCTGACCGACTATCAGTCGAAGTATGCCGTCGTTCTGATGGATATCCAGATGCCGGGGCGGGACGGAATGAGTGCGGCGGTCGAACTCAGAAAGTCCGATAAGAGCGTCTCCGTCATCTTCATCTCCAATCTCATCCAATATGCGCAGAAGGGGTACGAGGTGAACGCCGTGGCGTACATCCTCAAGCCCGTGCAATATTACGACTTTGCGCTCAAATTTCGCAAGGCGCTCGACATCTATGTGCTCAACGAGAAGCAGGACTTCGTCCTCAACACCGCCGAGGGGCTCTGCCGCATCTCGACGGACAAACTCGTCTATGTGGAGACCATGCGTCACCGCCTCTATTATCATACGGTGGACGAGGTGATCGAGCGGACGGGCGTCCTGTCGCAGGTGGAGGAGGAGCTCCGGAAGTTCGGGTTTTTGCGGTGCAGCCAGAGCTATCTCGTCAACCCCCGCTTCATCGTCGGGGTGCGGGGAGGGGAGGTTCGGCTCGGCGCCGAGACCATTCCCATCAGCCGTCCGCGCAAGAAGGCGTTTATGGAGGAGCTCGCCAATTGGTATGCGGGATTGGAGGAACGGAAGTGAACACACAGCAGGTTTTCACGCTCTACGGCATGGTCATTCTCGAGTTTTTGCTCGAATACTCGGTCTTTGCCGCGCTCTTTGTCTGCCGTCTCAACCGTCGCAGATCCTTTGTCCCGCGCGTGATCGTCTCTCTTCTGCTTCTGGTCGCGTCGGGGATCCCCGTCGCCTATCTCTACACCGCCTGCGGCGATACGCTCTGGGGCAGGACGATCGTGTATCTTCTGCTGTTTGCGGTGTTCACGCTGCTGGCCTGGGGCTGCTTCCATGAGAAGTTCCTCACCGTATTCTTCTGCTGCAGCATGGCCTATGCCGCACAGAATCTGACCTACAAGTGCTACCTGCTGCTCTGGACGCTCGGCGAATATTTCCGGTTGTACGACGGCTGGGGGGACAACTTCAATCTCTATTATCGGTTGGTCTACTACTCGATCTTTATCGTCTTCACCGTCGCCGCCTGGTTTTTGTTCATCCGCAGGACGACCGAGAAACTCCGCGACAGGACGATCGACTATAAATTGCTGTTCGTCTCCATTTTCATCCTCCTCCTGACCGTTGTGCTGTGCTCCGCGGAAGATCTCAATTTCGCAAAGCTGTGCGTCGAGCGGGAGAACCGCTTCGATAACCCCGTCTATTTCGCCCTGCGGCAGACGGGCAACCTGTTCTCGGTGATCTGCTGCGCGTTCGTGTTGCTCTTCGCCTCCAAGGCGCTCGTCGAGAGCGATCTTCAGCAGGAGGTCGCATACCTCAAATACACCATCCGTCAGAGCGAGCGGCAGTACCGGATCTCGAAGGCGAGCATCGAGCGCATCAACATCAAGTGCCACGACATCAAATACAAGCTCGACGCATTGGCGGCGGAAGGGGCGATCTCGCAGAAGGAGGCGCAGGAACTGCGCGACAGCATTTCGATCTACGACAGCCGCGTGGACACGGGCAACCAGCTGCTCAACATCCTCATCTTCGAAAAGAGCCTCTATTGCGAGCAGAACGGCATCAATCTTTCGTGCATGATCGACGGCGAAAAGCTCTCCTTCATCGAGACGGGGGATCTGTATTGCCTCTTCGGGAACATGATCGACAACGCCCTCGAGGCCGTGAAAAAGATCGAGGAACAGGAGAAGCGGATCATCAGCCTCGTCGTCAAGACGAAGGGGAACCTCATCCTCGTGCAGGAAGAGAACTATTTCAAGGGGAAGCTGGCCTTCGAGGACGGCCTGCCGCTGACGACCAAAGAGGACAAGGAGAGCCACGGATTCGGGATGCGCAGCCTCAGGATGATCGTCAAAAAGTACGGCGGCGAGCTGACGGCCTCCGTCTCGGACGATATTTTCCATCTGAACATCATTTTCAGCCGTTGACCGGGGCGCAAAACCCGCAAAATATGAAATCAGATTGCAATTTGAGAAACCCGTCTTGAAGCAAGGCGGGTTTTTTCTTATAATGTTTGGCGCTGAGGGCGGTGCTTCATCGGGCGGCGCACTCGGAAGAAAACAAGGAGGAGAAGAAGAAAATGGCAAAGAAGGGTATGTCGACCAAGAAGGCGATCGCAATCTTTGCGCCGGGCATCACGGCGGTTGTCGCGATCATGCTCGCGCTCATCATCGCGTCGACCATGTTCTGGGAAGATATCAGCCTGTTCCTCTACGGACGGGCGCAGAAAGCCGATGCCGCAGCGCTTGCGGACGGCGACGCGCTTTGCGAGGACATCGTCGAGGAGGGCACCGTCCTTCTCAAGAACCAAAAGGACAAACAGGGCAATCCCGCGCTGCCCCTCTCCGAAGACGAGCTCGAGAGCATCAACGTGTTCGGCTGGGCGGCTTACGACTGGATGACGATGGCATTCGGTTCGGGCTATGCGAATACCGATCTTCCCAAGACGAAGCTGTTCCCCGCGCTCGAGCAGGCGGGCATCGGCTACAACGAGGACCTCTATAATCTGTATAAGGACTACTACACCGCACACAATCGGGTGTACGGCGATCAGGACTATCTCGAATACAGAGGGGGCGTCGCGTTCGGTTCGGAAGAGATCTTCGTGCTGCGCGAGCCGAGCAGAGATCAGTACATGAATCTTGCGGGCAGCATCGCGGCATGCTCGAGCGTCGGGCTCGTCGTGATCGGCAGAACGGGCAGCGAGAGCAAGGACCTCGAACTTCGGCAGGTCAAGCAGACGACCCCGGGCACCAACGCCAAGACGACGGTCACCGACCGCCACTACCTGCAGCTCTCCACCGAAGAGGAGGATATGATCGAGGTCGCGACCGAGCTCTGCGACAAGGTCATCGTCGTTCTCAACACGGCCAACACGATGGAGACGGGCTTTATCGAAAATCCCCTGATCGACGGCGCGCTTCTCGTCGGCATTACGGGGCTTTCGGGCGTGAACGGACTCATCAACGTCCTTCGCGGCTATAAGGAAGAACCCATTCCCGTGCGCGACACGGAGGGGAATCCCACCTACAACGAAGACGGTACGGCGATCTACGAAACGAACGCCGACGGCACCGTCAAGACGGAGACCGTCAAAGTCTCTCCCGCGGGCAGAACGGCAGATACCTACGCCTATGACATTCTCGGCACCACCCCCGCGGCGGTCAATCAGGGCAGCAAGGGCAGCAATGAAGCGGGCGCAGGCGCGATCTATGCGAACTGCAAGAGCGAGAACTCCCGCTACAGAGCATATGTCGACTATTCCGAAGGCATCTATGTCGGGTACAAGTGGTTTGAAACGGCAGATAAAGAAGGCTATTGGGCAGACGTTTCCAACGACTACGGCACGGGTTACGATGGAGTCGTACAATATCCCTTCGGCTACGGGCTCTCCTATACCGACTTCACCTGGACGATCACCGACGTCAGTGTAAACGGCGAGCGGAAGACCTCCGGGGAACTTGCCAAAGACGACAAGATCACGATCACGGTCGAGGTCAGAAACAACGCCGATCCCGAGGATCCCAACAGCTTCGCGGGCGCGGACGTCGTCGAACTCTACTACACGGCGCCCTACATCAAGGGCGGCATCGAGAAGTCCTATGTCACGCTCGGTGCGTTCGCCAAGACGGGCGTCATCCAGCCCGGCGGAACGGATATCGTCACGCTCGAACTCCCCGTGCAGAGCATGGCATCCTACGACTGCTATGATTCGAACGGCAACGGCCACACGGGCTATGAGCTCGACGAGGGCGACTACGAGATCAAACTCATGAAGAACTCGCACGAGTTCGGCACGATGGGCGCGACCCAATTCAATGGCACGCCCGCTGCATACGGCGAAGCGACTTTGACCTTCTTCGTGAAAGAGACCAATTACGACACGGACGCGGTGACCGGCAACGAAGTCGAGAACCGCATGACCAACAAGGACGGCAAGGGCAACGATCAGACGGTCGACCAGGCAGACCTCGACGGCAGCCATGAAGAGACCCCCGTCAAGTATCTCTCGAGAGCGGACTTCAAGAGCACCTATCCCGTCAAGATCACGACCCCGAGAAACAGGACCGAAGAGGCGGCGCGCGTTGCGAAGCAGCTGGCTCCCACCGAAGAGCAGCTCGCCTATGCGGGATATTCGGGAAAGACCCGTACGACCGAAACGAACGGCATGACCTTCGAGATGGCGCTCGACGCCGAGACGTACGACGATCCCATCTGGGAAGAACTCATCAAGAACATCAGTGATTCGGAGCTCGCAGGGCTTGTCAGCGACGGTTACTTCAAGACGGCGGCGATCGACAGCATCGATAAGGTGCAGTACGTCGACCTCGACGGCCCGCTCGGCTTCAACACCCGCGTCACGGGCGGCAACGGCACGAGCTGCACGTTCATGGCTTACCCGAGCGGCACGATGCTTGCCCAGACCTGGAGTACCGACCTCGCATATGCAATGGGCCTGAGCGTCGGCAGAGAGCGCAAGTCGATGGACGGTCTGCGCGGCTGGTATGCACCCGGCGCGAATACCCATCGCAATCCCTTCGGCGGCAGAAACGGCGAGTATTACTCCGAAGACGGCGTGCTTGCGGGCTACATCTGCGCGGGCACCGTCAAGGGCGCGAAGGACATGGGCGTCTACTCCTATGTCAAACACTTCGTCGTCAACGACAGCGAATATAACCGTGAAGGTCTCTTCACATTCCTCACTGAGCAGACCCTCCGCGAGATTTATCTCAAACCCTTTGAGATCATGATCAAAGAAGGCGGCGGCAACGCGCTCATGTCGAGCATGAACCGCCTCGGCAGAGTTTGGTCGGGCGCAAACTACGGCGTCTGCACCGAGATCATCCGCAACGAGTGGGGCTTCAACGGTACCATCGTCACCGACTGGATGAACTCCGGCGAAGATTACATGCCTCCCTACAGAGGGATCTGGGCGGGCAACGACATCTGGCTCACCAATGGCCTCTCCGACAGCGTGTTCAATTCGATGAAGAATCCGACGGGCTATAAGATTGCGGAGCACGTCGCGCACGACGTCCTCTGGACGCTCGTCGATACCTTCAACGCGGAGACGGCGTTCGATCCCAATGCGGCGGGCAACATCAACCTGAATGAGGGCGCATCCTACAACCTCACCTGGGTCTGGTATGTGGCGATCGTAGAGGTCATCTTGCTTGCGGGCGTCGTCGCAATGGCATATTGCCTCGTCCGCACGATCGTGAGGAACAAAAAGACAGCGAGCGGGGAAAGCGCAAGCGGCGCAAATAAGGAATAGCAGTCCTCCCTCCTAAACCGTCCCTGCGCTTCTCTTATGAGAAGTGCGGGGGCGGACATATCTTATCAACAAAAAACAAAAAATAAAAATAAACGGAGGAAACCAGAACAATGAAACTCAAAAAGACATGGATGACTTTGATCGCCTGCATGCTCGCATGCATCATGGTGTTCTCGGTCGTCGGCTGTGATGACGGGACGCCCACGGCGACCGGGGTCACGCTTGACAAGACGGAACTGACGATCGCGACCGGCGAGAGCCAGAAGCTGACCGCGACCGCTACCTACAGCGACGGCAAGTCCGAGGCGCTTTCGGCGAGCGAAGATGGGCTCACCTGGTCTTCGAGCGATGAAACGGTGGCGACCGTCATCAGAGGCGTCGTCTCCGGCAAGGCGAAGGGCACGGCGACGATCACCGCGACCTACAACGGGCTCACGGCGACCTGCACCGTCAATGTGTATTCGCTCGAAGTGCAGATCTCCGAGACGTCCGCAACGATCGAAAAAGGCTCGACCAAGACGCTCACCGCGAAGGTCCTCAAGGACGGCGCGGAGCAGGCTACGGAATTCGAGTGGACCTCGAGCGATGCAAACGTCGCATCCGTCGACGGCGGCGTTGTGACCGCTCTCTCGGAAGGTACGGCGAAGATCACCGCCAAGGTCAAGGGCGGCAGCCAGTCCGCAAGCTGCGATGTCACCGTCGTTTGGACCGACAGGCCCGCTTCCTATAAGGAAGTCACCAACAACGAAGAGAACAAGGGCGATCCCAACACCTGGCACTTCTGGAACGATCAGGGCTGGAACTGGACGAATTCCACCGTGTACGAGGCGTACACCGAAGATTACGAGACCGGCAAGACCGCGAAGGAAGGCTACCAATACATCGGCGCCAACAAGATGACGATCTGCTTCGAGATGGACCAGCCCGGCGTCAACGAGGCGGCGATCCAGCTCATCTACCGCAGCAGCAAGGAGACCGAGGGCAAGCTCGAGCAGAACCATGACTACGAGCTCACCTGCAAGGTCGAGACCAACGTCGGCGGGCTCGTGTTCCTCAACTACTACACGGGCGACGGCAACGCGCACGACGAAGAGGGCGGCGTCATGCTCGAAGCGGGCAAGGTCAACGAGATCACAGTGGCGAAGTTCCGTCACGGCGACTCCGGCAAGAAGTATGCAAACGGCATCTACGACGAAGTCGAGGCCGCGATCCACATGCTCCTCGGCAACCTCGAGGGCAGAGTCACGCTCTCCATCTACGACCTTCAGTACAAAGATCTCGGCGAGTCTCAAGAGAAGTTTGTGGACGATCCCGCGAAGCTCGAAGGGTATGTCCCTCAGGTGGAAGCGCCCGATCTCGGCGACGCCGAGCCGATCGCAGTCGAGATCATCAACGACGACGATCACAAGGATCAGGAGCAGGTCGGCGAAGACAAGGGTACCTACAATGTCACCGCGAGCGCAGACAAGAAGTCCTATGACATCGAGTACACGACCAAGACCTCTACCTATGAGTACTTCAAGATCGCGGTCGATCCCGAGATGACGGCCAAGAACAACACCTTCGCCGTCACCGTCAAGAACAACGGCACGAGCGAAGTTGCGATCCGCTTCGATTTGAACGGCACGATCAAGACCGTCGATCCGAGCGGCAACGAGACCCTCAAGGACTGCGTGGTGAGCGCGGGCATCGCGATCGGCGGCGTGCTCGCCTTCGATACAAGCTGGGGCGGCACCGTCGTCACGGTCGCCGGCGGCGCGACTGCGACCATCTACCTCACCTACGGCACTACGCTTCACGGCGCACCCGTCGAGATCGGTCTCTACTGCAACACGCAGTGGTATGGCAATGCCGAATCCGGTTGGCAGGAAGTCAGAGAGGAGCGCAAGGGCAACATCACCGTCTCCGACTTCACGTTCGCGAACATCGTCGATCCCACCCAGCTTCCCGAGGGCGCTGTTGTCACTGTGACCGATGCGGATATCATCGCCGAGGGCGATAAGGCGTTCTTTGTTTTGAAGGGCACCGCGACGGGCGTAGAGCAGGATGCGCTCGAAGCATTCCTCAACGCGAACCACTTCGACTTCCAGCAGTGTGGTGGCGCATGGACGGAATATGGCAGCCTCGAACGCACCGTCACCGTAAGCGATAACGGCAGCTGGGAGATCAAGTTCGATGTCACTTCGATGCCTGCCGACGGCGCCGCCTACACAGGGCACTTCGGCGCGAAGGACCCCACCGATCCCACTTATACCGACAACAAGTGGACGGATCTGAAGCTCGACAACGAGCATGCACCCGACGGAAAGAGCGTCACGGTCGGCGGAAAGAAGTATTCGATTTCCAACAAGGTCGACGGCAACGACCAGTCGACCAACTGGGGCTGCGTCTCGCTCAAGATCGAGAACGCATAACCCCCGGAACCGGACAGGAACACTGTTCTCTGAAGAGGGCGGCGGCTGAAAGCCGCCGCCCCATGTTTTTTGTCGGTTTTTTGGAAATATTAAAAGAAGATGTTGACATGACTAGCAAAAAATGCTAAAATCTTCATAATCAAAGTTTCATACATATTGATTAAAAATTTATTTCTACAAATACAAGTAGGAGGAAATATGGATAATTTAACGAATAAGGTGAATGAAAAATGGACAGATTTAAAATATGCTGCGGGCAAGAGCAAAATTGTGAAAGCGCTCGCTGCGGGCGCGCTATCTGTGGCTATGACGCTCTCTTTCGCCGCTTGCCAACCATCTAGCCAAGTGAACCCAAATCCACCGGTTGT
>CANROI010000026.1 GCA_947632165.1 uncultured Clostridia bacterium | reverse complement strand
CCCGCCGCCTCCGCCGCGAGCACGAGGTGCGCCGTGAGAATGCCGAGGTCGTTCCGTACGAACTCGTTCTCTTTGATCGCCGCGCCGAGCTTCATCACGCCCGCGCTCTTGTCCTCCGCAACGAGGACGAGCGCCTGTGCCTTTCCCGCAAACTTGTTCATGCCGAGGCGCTGCAGCGCCTTTACGGCCTCTTTGAGTTTTTCGCCCGTCACGGCGATGAGTTTCCACGGCTGCGCGTTCATCGCGGAGGGGGCAAGGAGCGCCGCCTTGCAGATCTCTTCGAGCAGGGGGATCTCGAGCGGTCTGTCCGAAAATTCCCGGCAGCTCTGTCTGTTTGCAAACAATTCTTCGATTTCTTTCAAATTCATAACAATCTCCTATCAGGTTTGTTTTTTATAGATCGGCAGAAAAATGCGCGTGTTCTTTTTATATTGTTCGAATCCGGGTTTTTCAGACTGCCTTCCGTCGGCGAGCGGCACGCTCACGAACACAAAGAGCAGGGTATTCAGCAGGGCGCCCGCCAAAAGATACCACCGATCCGGCATGAGGCAGACCGCCGCAAGCCCCACGCACCACCACATCAGGATCTCGCCGAGGTAATTGGGGTGGCGCGCATACTTCCAAAGCCCCGTTCGGAGAAAGGGGGTCGTCCTGTGTTTGCGATAGCGGTGCATTTGTACGTCCGCCGTGCCCTGCAGGAGGACGGCAAGCAGCGAGCCCGAGAAAAAGATCGCGCTTCCCGCACGGAAGGCGGGCGCATAGACGGCCGTGAATACGGCGGGCAGGACGCAGGCATAGACGACGAGCGTCGGAACGAGATGGATCCCCACAAAGTTGACGAAAAAATACGCCTTCTTTGTCTTTTCCTTGAGCATCGTGTATCGCCAATCCTGAAAGTACAGCCCCTTGAATGTGTACGCCCAGTTTGCCGTCAGCCGCACGCCCCAGATGAGGACGGCGACAAGCGGCAGGAGGGACGAGACGGTGATTTTCGAGAAAAGAGTATAGCCGAGCAAGATCACGATCGGCTGAACGCTCCAATAGGGGTCGTAGACCGAGGCGTTGTCGAAGATCAGACTGAACGCAAAAACGACGACGGTCGCGGCGACGTCTGCAATGAGCAGATCCAGCCAGAAGGGGAGAGGGAGCAGGGCATAGACGCCGATCCCGGCTCCCGCCGCCAGCAGGTAGACGAGGAGCAGAATCAAAAAGCTCCACCCTCGCTTGATATTCATTCTCATTTGTGTCCCTCTTTCGGTTTTGTATTTTTGCATGGAGCAGCGCACGGCGCCGCTTAACCTGCAATCGAAAGCACGGCGGAGGAATCCGCCGTGCAACACCTTACTTATTTAATACGAGCTTCTTTAATACGAGCTTCGCCTTTTCGACGACGTTTTGCGCGGTGAAGCCGAACTTTTCGAAGAGGAGGGCGGCGGGTGCGCTCGCGCCGAAGGTGGTCATGGCGATGATCTCGCCCTTTTCGCCCGCGTAGCGGTACCAGCTGTAGGGGCTGCCCGCCTCGACGCAGACGCGCGCCTTGACGGCGGAGGGGAGCACATGCTCCTTATAAGCGTCGGTCTGCTTTTCAAACTCTTCGAAGCAGGGCATGGAGACGACGCGCGCCTTGATCCCCTCTTCCCCGAGCGTCTTCTTCGCCTGCATGCAGAGCGCAACTTCGGAGCCGCTCGCGATGAGGAGGACGTCGGGCGTGCCCGCGCAGTCCTCGAGGATATAGCCGCCCTTGAGCGCCTCGAGCCCGCTGTTTTCGTATTGCGGGAGCGCCTGTCGGGTCAGCACGAGCGCGGTGGGCGCAGTGCCCGTGAGCGCGGAGATCCACGCCGCCGCGGTCTCCTTGCCGTCTGCGGGGCGGTAGACCTTCATGTTCGGAATGGAGCGGAGCGCAATGAGCTGCTCCACGGGCTCATGGGTGGGCCCGTCCTCGCCGACGCCGATCGAATCGTGGGTGAGGATATTCATGAGCGCGGAGAGCCGCATGGCATGTTTGCAGTAGTCGGAGAAGATGAAGAAGGTGGAGCAGTAGGCGCGGATGCCGCCGTGGAGCTGCATGCCGTTCGCGATCGCCGCCATCGCGTGCTCGCGGATGCCGAAGTGCATGTTTCTGCCCTCATAGGAGCCGGGCGCGAAGTTGCCGTAGACGATTTGGTCGGTATCCTTCATGTCCGAGAGGTTGGAGGGTGCAAGGTCGGCGCTGCCGCCCATGAGGGAGGGGACCATGGCCGCGATCTTCTGCAGGACGATGTGGGAGGTCTGACGGGTCGCAAGGGGCTTGTCCCAAGTGAAGAGGTCTGCCTTTGCAAGATCGGGCAGGGCGCCGCTCATCGCGGTTTTATACTCCGCCGCAAGCGCGGGATAGGCCTTTTCGTATTCCGCAAACAGCTTCTTCCAATCGGCCTCCTTCTGTTCGCCGCGCGCGCGGGCGATCGCCGTGTGTTCGAACACTTCGGCGGGGACTTCGAAGGGCGCGCTCGTCCAGCCGAGCTTTTCCCTTGTCTTTTGCAGATTTTCTTCGCCGAGGGGCGCGCCGTGGCACTTGTGGCTCCCCTCGAGGGGGGTGCCGTAGCCGATCTTCGTCTTGCAGATGATGACGGAGGGCTTCTTCGTCTCCGCCTGCGCCGCCCTGATCGCGTCCGCGATGCGCGCGGTGTCGTCGGGGTGGGCGACGAGGTCCACATGGAGCACCTGCCAATTCTGCGCCGCAAAGCGGGCGGCGACGTCCTCTTTGAAGGTGATGTCGGTGTCTCCCTCGATCGTGATGTCGTTGTCGTCGTAGAAGAGGATGAGCTTGCCGAGCTCGTGGGTGCCCGCAAACGAGCATGCCTCGTACGAGATGCCCTCTTCGAGGCAGCCGTCCCCGCAGAGCGCATAGGTGAAGTGGTCGACGATGGGGAAGCCTTCGCGGTTGAATTTTGCCGCAAGATGCGCTTCGGCGACCGCCATGCCGACGGCGTTTGCAATGCCCTGCCCCAAGGGGCCCGTCGTCGTTTCCACGCCCGCGGTGTGGCCGTATTCGGGATGCCCGGGCGTCTTGCTGCCGAGCTGGCGGAAGTTCATGAGGTCCTCTTTCGTGAGCCCGAAGCCATAGAGATAGAGCAGGGAATAGTCGAGCATGGAGCCGTGCCCCGCGGAGAGGACGAACCGGTCGCGGTTGTCCCACTTGGGGTCGCTGCCGTTGCAGTTCAAAAACTCCTGCCACAGGGTATAGGCGATGGGGGCGGAGCCGAGCGGAAGCCCGGGGTGCCCCGAATTTGCCTTCTGGATCGCCTCTGCGGACAGAATGCGGATCGCGTTGATAGTCGTCTGTTTGGTCGTTTGATTCATGATTTACTCCTATATGATCGTCGATTTTTTACTTCAGATGTTCGGTATTCAGAAAGGAATAGCCCTTCATGAGTTCGCGGAGCTCGCCCGCGATGACGCGGCTGCCGCCCTCGGAATTGCTCTCGATGTTGATGGGCATGATCGGCTCGTGCAGGCTCATCCGCACGAGCGCCCAGCCGTCGCCGTGCGCGCGGTCGAAATCGATGCGCACGCCCTCGCAGTTGTCGGGCGCAAGGGAGAGCCCCTCTCTTTCCGCTGCGGCGCGCTTGAGATCCTCGATCACGCCCGCGCCGAGCGCCTTGAAATCCACGCCCGCGGCAAAGACGGGACGGATCTCCCGCGCCTCCTTCGGCTCGGGCAGGTCCGCAATGAGGTCCATGAGCGTCTTTCCCTCCTTCGCCGCCTGCGAGAGCGCGATCAGAAGGCGGGTGACGAGGTAGGCGCCGTCGTCGAGGAAGTAGTTCTCTCTGAGCGCCGCATGGCCGCTCGTCTCGATCGCGAGCGGAGAGTCGATGCCCGCGGCGTTCAGCCGCTTGCTCTCGTTGATGACGTTCTTGTATCCCCGCTTGAAGCGGCGGTGCACGCCGCCGTGCGCCCGGATGAAGGCGGAGAGCCCGTCGCTCGTCACCGAGTCGGTGACGATGTAGCCGCCCGGCCGTTCGCGCAGCAAAATCGCCGAAATAAGCGCGATGAGGCGGTTCCGGTTGATCTCCTCGCCCGACGGCGAGACGGCGCCCGCACGGTCGACGTCGGTATCGAAGATGATGCCGAAGTCGGCATGATGCCGCTTCACGGCCTCGCACACGGAGCGCATTGCCTCCTCGTTTTCGGGATTGGGAATATGGTTGGGGAACCGTCCGTCCGGCTCTAAAAATTGCGATCCCGTCGTATCGGCCCCGAGGGGGCGCAGAACGAGGGCCTCATAGAATCCGCCCGCGCCGCCGCCCGCGTCCACGAGAATGCGCTTCCCAGCAAGGGGCTTTTCCTCGCCCGTCGCCGCGCGCACCTTTGCAACGAGCCCTTCCGCATAGCGGGCGATGTACGGTCTTTCGCTCACGCTGCCGCAGATCGGCTCGGGCGGAGGGAGCTCTCCCGCCCGCGCGAGCACTTCGGCGACCTCTTCGCTCTCGAGCCCGCCCTCCTTCAGAAAGAACTTGAGCCCGTTCTTCTGATAGGGCAGGTGGCTCGCCGTGACCATGACCGAGGCGTCCGCGCCGAAATCGTCCCGGAGGAGCATGAACATGGAGGGCGTGGAGCTCAGGCCCGTCAGAACGACGTTCCCGCCGCGCGCCGTAATGCCCCCGGTGAGCGCTTTGACGATGCGCTGTGCGGAGAGGCGGGAATCGTGCCCGACCGCGATCGTCGGGCGGGGGTTCCCCGTCTTTTCCGCCGCATAGCGGCAAAAGGCGTCCGCAATGGCAAAGACCGTTTCGTCCGTGAGGGTCACGGGATCCCCGTTCACCCCTTCGGTCGCGGTCCCGCGCACATCCGTTCCGCTCCTGAGCGATGTATAGTCCGTCATAGTTTTCTCCGCTTGAGACTTTTCCTTCATTATATCTGTTTCGGGGGATTTTTTCAAGGGTTTTGCATAAAAAATTTCCGAAATCCTTGCAAAGAGGGCGGCCGCTGTGATATAATGGAATCGATTTTATCACAAAGAAATTTTTGCCTCGGAGAGAAACATGGCGCAATTCACGGTCTCCACAGACTCCACTTGCGATCTGTATCATGATTATATCGTAGCGCACGGCGTCGAACTCGTTCCCCATACCTTCGTCATGGAGAAGGACGGAAAGTTCGAAGAGCGGTTAGACGCCTTTCTCGAATATCGGGAATATGTCGGGTTTTACAACGAGATGCGCGCGGGCGCCTATCCCCACACCTCGATGCTCAACTATGAGGCGCACTACAACCATTTCCTGCGCCTCGCGCAGAACGGGGCGAAGGACGTCGTCCATTTCACGATCTCTTCGGGCCTCTCGCCCACGAAGGACATCGCGGCGCGCGCGGCGGCGGCCGTGAAGCAAGACTTCCCCGCATTCCGCGTGCTCGTGGTCGATCCTCTCACCGCAACGGTGGGGCAGGGCGCGCTCGTCATGCTCGCCGTCCGGTGCCGCGACGAGGGCAAGACCGCCGACGAGACCTATGAATACGTCAATTCGAAGCGGCTGCACATCCAGCATTATATCGTGGTGAACGATCTGAACTACCTCAAGCGGGGCGGGCGGGTCTCGGCCGCCTCGGCGGCGATCGGCGGGGTGCTCGACATCAAGCCCATCGTCTCGTTCGACAACGAGGGGAAACTGTTCGTCCTCGACAAGGTGCGCGGCGCAAAAAAGGCGGTCTCCTTCATCAAGAAGAAGATGGAGACGGAGGGGCCGGACGAACTCAACTATGTGTTCGTCGTGCATACCGACAACGAACCCCGCGCCGCCGAACTTGCGGACTATGTGCGCGAGCGCTTCCACATCGAGCCCTTCGTCTCGATCATGGGCCCGGTCATCGGCGCCCACTTGGGTCCGGGCGCGTTCGCGCTCGGATACTTTTCGAAGAGCGGCAGGAACGAATTCTGAGCGTGCTGTGAGGGAAAATATGCACGAAGGGCACAGACAGCGGATGCTGGAGCGGCTGGAGAAGGCGGAGGATACGCTCGACGAGCACGAGTTGCTCGAGATCCTGCTCTACAACGCCATTCCGCGGAAGAATACCAATGAGATCGCGCACCGGTTGCTCTCCTCTTTCGGGAGCCTCGGCGCGATTTTCCGCGCGGGGACGGAACAGCTCATGGCGGTCGGCGGCGTGGGCGAGAGCACGGCGGCGTATCTGCGCTGCATCGGGCTCTTTTACGAGAAGATGGAATTCGGCGACGACGATCTGCCGTCCGCGTTCAGTTACAACAGCTTTTCGCAGTATCTGCTCGCCCATTTCAAGGACGCGGCGCACGAATATGTGGAATTTTACGCGCTCGATTCGAGCGACAGGATCAAATACCATGTGCGCTACACCTCAAGCGAGGCAGACAAGGTCTCCGTCGCGCCCGAAGACGTCTCCCGTTTCTTCGCGTCCTGCCGTCCGTCGGCGGTGATTGTCGTGCACAATCATCTCTGCAACAGCAGTTCCCCCTCCTCCAGCGACGACCTGTTCACCGAGCAGGTGCAGATGTTCTGCGTGCTCAACGGGGCGGAGTTTTACGATCACATCATCGTCAGTTCCGCGGGGCTCTACAGTTATCATCTCGAGAGGCGGCTCGATACGATCAAACAGGTCTATAATACGGGTATATTCGGAGCGAAACTCAAGTCATGAGCGGCAAAAACATCTGGGAACTCTCCCAAAACAAGCTGATCCGGTCCGCGGGCGTATTCCGCGCGGCGAAGATCCTCATCTTCTGCCTGCTCATCGCCGTCGAGATCATCATTGCGGTCATGAACGCACGCGGCCGCGAGGGGCTGGAATACGCCATCTGGGTCATCCTCGGCATCGAGATCGCGCTCACCGCCGAAAACGCGGTCAAGATGTGGGTGCTCAAAAAGTTCCGCGGCAAGATCGCCTGCTATGTGCTCGATACCCTTCTGCTGCTCGTCCTCACCTATTTCACGGACGGAACGCTCATCTCCACGCTCTATATCATCATCCTCTCCGAGTTCTATATCAGCCAGGAGAAGCTGTCCGGGAGCATTGCGATGGGTGCCTGCAGCATCGTGCTCTTTCTCGTCATGTTCGGGGTCTCGCACAGCTTCGGCGAGAGGATCGACCTCGGCTGGATCCTCTCGAACGCCTTCAACGACCTCATCATCCTCGTCCTGCATTTCCTCATCATCAACTTCACGCTGCTCCTGTACCGCAAGAACGCGGAGATCGCAAAGACGGTGGAGGAGCTCAACCTCAGCAACGAGAAGCTGCGCAGGGCGAACGAAGAGCTGCAGGCGGTCACGGTGCTCGAGGAGCGCCAGCGGATCGCCAAGGAGATCCACGACACCGCGGGGCACTCCATCACGACGGTCATCATGCAGACGGAGGCCGCAAAGCTCGTGATCGAGAGCGATCCCGCCGACGCCAAGCGCAAGATCGCCGCCGCCAATCTGCAGGCACGGCACGCGCTCGAGGAACTGCGCGAGAGCGTGCATCTTCTCTCCGGGTCGGAGACGAAGCCCTCGCTCCGGGACGCCCTCGTCGACATCATCCACGAATCCACCGACGGCACGGGCATCGTCATCCGCTACGAGATCCAGGCGCTCGAGCTCTGCGACGCCAAGACCCGTTTCCTCATGAATACGCTCAAGGAGGGGATCTCCAACGGGCTGAGGCACGGCGGCGCCACCGCTTTCTGGTTCGAACTTCGCGAGGAGGGGGACAAGGTGATGTTCCTGCTCTCGGATAACGGCCGCGGCGTGAAGCTGTCCGCGCTCAAAGAGGGGTTCGGGCTGAGCGGCATGCACAAGCGCGCGGAGAGTTTGGGCGGCTCCCTCTGGTTCGAGACGGAGGCGGGCGACGGCTTTGAAATACATCTCACCCTGCCTATGGACGGGGAACTCTGAGGGGGGAATCATGAAGATCAGGATCTTACTTGCGGACGATCAGGCGATCCTCGCGGACGGGATCAAGAGCGTGCTCTCGAGCAGTCCCGAGCTCGAAGTCGTCGGCATCGCCAAAGACGGCCTCGAGGCGGTGCGGCTCACGGGCGAGCTGTGCCCCGACGTGGTGCTCATGGATATCCGCATGCCCAACATGAACGGCGTGATCGCCACGCGGGAGATCAAGCGGGAACATCCCGATACCAAGGTGCTCGTTTTGACGACGTTCGACGACAGCGACTATATCCTGAACGCCATCAACAACGGCGCGAGCGGCTATCTGCTCAAGGATACTTCGGCGGCGGCGCTCATCGACGCGATCAAGAACGCCTATCAGGGGGATACCATCCTCCCGGCGAAGATCGCCCGCAGGATCGCGGACGCGGCGAAGCTCGTGACGAACGACCGCGAGATCCGCCTCAAGCGCACATTCGGGTTCTCCGACCGCGAGGTGGAGATCGCGCTCATGCTCTGCGAGGGGTTCAACAACAAGCAGATCGCCTCCGCGCTCAAGCTCACCGACGGCACCTCCCGCAATTATATCTCCTCCATCTATGTCAAGACGGGGTGCGACAGCCGCGCCTCCGCGATCGACAAGATGAAACAGATCCTGCGCGGATAAGCGCTCCGCCCGCCCGCGGCGGGGAATTTCGGCGAAAGGCGCTGAAAATCCCTTGCTTTTTTTGCGCGGTTGTTGTATGATGATAGCGTATCTTCCCCGTGCGCGGGGAGCATGCACTCGTGGCGCAATTGGATAGCGTGTCAGCCTCCGACGCTGAAGGTTGTGGGTTCGATCCCCGCCGGGTGCACCAGAAAGCCCCGCAGGCCTGTGCCTGCGGGGCAAATCCGACCTTGGGGTGAAATTTATGCAAAAAACAGTCGTCGTCGGCATGAGCGGCGGGGTAGACAGCTCCGTTGCGGCGCTCCTGCTCAAGGAGCAGGGGTTCCGGGTCGTGGGGCTCTTCATGCGGAATTGGGAAGAGCGCGACGAGAACGGCGCCTGCACCGCCGAGGAGGACTTCGAGGACGTCAAGCGCGTCTCGGGCATGCTCGGGATCCCCTATTATACGGTCAATTTCGCCAAGGAATATCTCGACCGCGTCTTTTCGTACTTTCTTCGGGAATACCGTGCGGGCAGAACGCCCAACCCCGACGTCTTGTGCAACCGCGAGATCAAGTTCGGTCCCTTCAAGGAGTACGCCGCGCGGCTCGGCGCGGATATGATCGCAACGGGGCATTACTGCGGCATTTCCCACGAGGGCGGCGTCCACCGCCTTCTGAAGGCGCGCGACGCCGAAAAAGACCAGACCTATTTCCTCAACCAGCTCTCGCAGAGCCAGCTGGAGGGCGTGCTCTTTCCGCTCTCCGGGCTCACCAAGGGCGAAGTGCGTGCCATTGCGGAACAAAGCGGGCTTTCGACCGCAAGAAAGAAGGACTCGACGGGGATCTGCTTCATCGGCGAGCGCAACTTCCGCAAATTTCTGCGCGAATATCTGCCCGCGCAACCGGGCAAGATCCTGTCGCTCTCCGGCGAAGAGGTGGGCGAACACATCGGGCTCATGTACTATACGCTCGGCCAGCGGCGGGGGCTGGATCTCGGCGGCCGCCGCGGCGAAGAGGGCAGGTGGTTCGTTGTAAAGAAGGACCTCGTCCACAACGTGCTCTATGTCTCCCATGGGGACGAGGGCCCGCTCTTCTCCCAAGGCTGCAAGGTGGAGGACATGAACTTTATCCCCGCGTCCCCGGCGAAGATCGGCGAAGTTTTCTCCTGCCGCGCCAAGTTCCGCTATCGGCAGGGCGAACAGGCCGTCCGCGTGAAGCGGACGGGGGAGACGTCGCTCACGATCGCCTTCGACGAGCCCCAGCGGGCGGTCACGGAGGGGCAATATGCCGTGCTCTACGACGAGCTGCAGTGCCTCGGCGGCGGCGTGATCACGGGAACATTGGATATGAATGCGCTGGCTGCGGATTTCGGGGACGCAAAATCTTAAAATCGGGTAAAAAACCGCGCAAAAATTTGCAAGACGTGCTATAATAAAGAGGATCCGAGCGGACTACGCGGTCGCGGCGCGCCATGTGCGCGATGAGGAAAGTCCGGGCATCGCAGGGCAGGACGCCTGATAACGTCAGGTGAAGGCGACTTCAAGGAAAGTGCAACAGAAATAGACCGCCCGCCGAATCCCCGGTCTCGGGGTGCCCACAGGGAACACCTGCGGCGGCGGGTAAGGATGGAAAGGCGAGGCAAGAGCTCACCGACGGGACGGTAACGCCCCGTGCCATGTAAACCCCGTCCGATGCAAGTTTGGGTTCCGTTCACACAGGGCTGCCCGTCCGAACGGAACCGTGAATAACGCTGGAGCCCATCGGCGACGGTGGGCGTAGATAAATGACCGCGCTCGACAGAACCCGGCTTACAGGTCCGGTCGGATCACTGCCGCCCCGCCATTCGGCGGGGCGGCAGTGCCTTTGATGCAAATCGGCCGGGTTCTGTCGAGGGGGCCCCGAAAAAAGACGAAGTATTTTTTGGGGTCGAGGAGCCGTACGCAAGAAGAGCTTTCCGATAAGGAAAGCGTAAGAAGAGGACGTGCTCCGACGAAGAACCCGGTTACAGGTCCGGTCGGATCATGCCGCCCCGCCATTCGGCGGGGCGGCAATTATTATTGTGGGGGCGGCAATTATTATTAAGCAAGAATAAAAAATCGAAAAAATGAAGCGCATACCCCTAAAATTTCCTCTACACAATTGACATTCTTCCGCATGCGTGCTATAATTCCCCCAAAGACAGAGGATCGAAATATGCACAAAAGAGAAGTAACATCGGCAGCCGCAATCTGCCTCTCGGGCATCTTGCTGTTTTCCCTGGCGGCATGCAGAGAGCATGCGCTCACATTTACGGAGGGGCGCGAGGCGACCTGTACGGAGCCCGGGGTCGTCGCCCATTGGCACTGTGACGACTGCGGGCTGGATTATCTCGACCGCGAAGAAAAGGAGCCGATCGAGGATGTCGTGATCCCCGCCAAGGGACATTCCTTCGGGGAGTTCCGTCCGGTAGAGCCCTTCAACTGCCTCTTGGGCGGGGAAGAGGCGCGCTACTGCTCGGTCTGCAATGCGGAGGAGCGCAGGAGCATCACCCCGGCCGCACACCAATGGGATTTCGATAACGTCTGCAAAGTGTGCGGGGTCGCCTGCCATGAAACGGAGGGGCTGAAGTACACCCGCATTGTGGAAAACGGCCGCGAACTCGGCTATTCGGTCGACGGCGGCGCCTCGGAGGAACACAATCTGATCATTCCGCGCTATCACAACAGTCTTCCCGTGCTGGAACTCGGCGAAGGGGCGTTCGAGGGCCGCGAAGATCTTGTGGAATTTGTGTGCTATGCCGGGCTCACCTCGATCGGAGATTCCGCCTTTGAGGGCTGCACCGGGTTCAAGCGCATCATCCTGCCCGAGAGCGTCGTCTCGATCGGCGCGGACGCATTCCGCTCCTGTTCGGAACTCGAGGAGATCGCCATTCCGTCCGCGACCGAAGTGCTCGGCAGCCGCGCGTTTTACGGCTGTAGCCGGCTTAAGACGCTGTCCATCGGCGCAGGGCTCGCCAAGATCGGCAGGTCGGCGTTCTTCAACTGCGCTTCGCTCGAGACGATCACGGTCGACGCCGCAAACGAGACCTTCAGCGGCGCGGGCAACTGTTTGGTGGAGCGCGCGACGGGGCTTCTGATCCGCGGCGGCAACAACAGCAAGATCCCCGCGGGCGTGAAAGAGATCGGGGAATATGCGTTCAACGGCTGCGAAGAACTGCGGAGCATCACGATCCCGCATACCGTCGAGAGGATCGGGGATTTCGCATTCCGCGATTGCACCGGTCTCAGGGAACTCATCTACGAGGGCACGCAGGCGGAATGGGAGGCGCTTCCCAAGGGCTCGGAGTGGAACAAATACGTCCACGAAACGTTTACGGTCCGTTTCAGCGCCGAGGCCGAGTAGGCGG
>CANROI010000025.1 GCA_947632165.1 uncultured Clostridia bacterium | reverse complement strand
AAACCAACGATATTTTGCATGTCCGATCCTCAAAATAACATATTGGCGGTATCGCCACGGTCTTCAAACCTATTATAGCACATTTTTCTTTCGTTCCGCTACCCAAATACAGATATTTTCTGCAACTGCGTAGGGAATTTTAGTCCACTTCGCAGAGAATTTAATCATCCTCGTCGTCCATGTCCATGAGGATCATATCTTCAAGCTGTGCTTCTTCGTCGTCGGTATCGCCGAACAGCCAATCAAAAATACCCATATTGCCTCCCATGATAACTTCATTATAGCACGCCAAACATGACAAAGATAGTCATGTTTGAAAAAGTTTTTTGCTGACTTACAAATACCACACGGGAATCTCTAAAACATTCTCGCGCAAAGCTGCGGGCTGCGGACATAAACAGATAATTGCGCCCGCGCCGCGCTTCTTGTTCTCTATTTTGTCGAGTACGGTAAACGCCGCCGTTTCGTCGGCAGTTACCTTTGCGCCTTGCTTGATTTCAATGGGATAGAGTACGCCGTTCTCTTCGATGATAAGGTCGATCTCGCTCTCTGCGTCCACTTCTTCTTTGCCGTCTTTCAGCACTTTCTTCTTATCCTTGCCACGATAATAGGAAACGCAGTAGCGGTAGTCAATGCCGCAGTTCGAGTACGATTTCAAAATTTCGGAAACAACGAACGTTTCAAAGAACGCGCCGCTCATCGCTCCCACGGCAAGTGTTTCGGGCGTAAGCCAGCGGGTGAGATAGGCGGCAAGTCCCGTATCTCTGAAATAGAGTTTCGGCGTCTTGATCGCCCGTTTCAGCACCGACGAAGTGTACGGTTCCAGCAAATAGATGATGCCAGACGCTTCCAAAATGGAGATCCAATTTTTGACCGTTCCTTGATCTTTGCCAATTTCATCGGCGATGTTGGAATAGTTGAGCATCTGCCCCGTGCGCGCGGCGACGGCGACCATGAACTTGCGGAAGTCGTCCAAATTCTGCACGGCGGAGAGGCTTCTCACGTCCCGCTCCAAATAGGTCTTTACATAGCTTGCGTAGAACGTCCCCCAATCGACATCTTTATTCTGCAATTCGGGATAGCTTCCGCGGTGGATGATTTCCCAAATATTCTTGGGGGATTTTGCCGACTTGCCGCGTTCCTTCACATATTCCATTGTGGGAAGGAAAGGTTTATTAAAGCTGTCGCCCATGATCTCACGCAGAGAGAGTCCGCAAAGCTCTATAATGCCAACTCTGCCCGAAAGTGACTCGGAAACGTTCTTCATGAGTTCAAACGGTTGAGAACCCGAAAGGCAGAACAGCCCGCGCTCGTCCGCTTCGTCGCATTTGATCTTGATATAGCGGAAGAGATTTGTCACCCGTTGAACTTCATCGTAGATCACGGGCGGCTCGTTGAGCATGAGAAAAGTTTCGGGATTTTCCCGCGCCTGCTCCTCGATGAAGGGGTCGTCGAAGGAAACATACTTTTTGTCGGGAAACAGTTTTTTGAGCATGGTCGATTTGCCCGTCTGCCGCGCTCCCGTCACCAAGATACACTTGAAAGTGCTGTCGCTCTTTTGTACGATTTCTTCAACGCTTCGCCGAATATACTTCATACCAACTCCAAGAAAGAAATATGACTAATCTCGAATTATTTTCCAGATTAGTCATATTATACACCATTGTAAGCGAAATGTCAACCCTGAATCCGAAATAAAATTGTTTTCGGGTTTGTCCCCTGCAAAAGATTGGGGAGAAGATTGATAAAACAAGGCGGGAAGGGGAGTGAAAGGGGGAAAAACAGGGGCAAAACAGGGCAAAGTGGAGACGGAGGGGAATAAAAAGGGGCGAAAAAGGCGGGGAATTGGCAAGAAAGGGGCAAAAAACGGCATAAAATGCATAAAAATTGCGGAGGACGGTCGCTTTTTCGGAGAATCACTTCGAAAGTGCGGGCCTTTTCATGATCGTTCGGCGCAAGAAAAAGTTGAAATTTGTGTACGAATTGCAATGTAAAGTGTACGAATTGCAATTTTTTTTTTTTTCGATTTTGATTTATACTTCTAATTAAATAGAATAATTTTCGGTATTCGGGGCAATCGGCGGCGGAGGCTGCGGCAGGGCGCTCCCGGGTCACAAAAGCGGGTTCGCAGCGTGAAAACGCGCGGCAATATCAGAAAAATTTTATAGGGGGTAAACTTCATGTTTACGAAAAAGAAAACCGGAACAAAAAAGATCCTCCTCGGCGGCGTAGCGTTGTTGACGGGGCTCTTCCTTGCGGCGCCCTATGCGACCAATGCTTCGGCATTGCTCCTGGACCCCAAGGGGAAGTTTGATGCCGATTACGGTTCCGCAGCGGAAGTCACGGAAGCGGCACGCGAACTGAATGAGGAGATCCAGGGGGAGGGCAGTGTTCTCATGAAGAACGATGGCGTGCTTCCTCTCTACGGAAACGAACGGATCAGCGTCTTCGGCAGAGCGCAGGACAGCATTGTCGGTGGCAGCGGCACATTGACCGCGGCGCTCAGAGAGGAGGGGTTCAAGGTCAATCCCGTGCTCGAGAGTTTCTATGCCTCGACAGGCAACAGCGGTGCGAGCAGCAGCGCCTCCTCGCTTGCGACCGAGGATTCGGAATTCTCTTCCTCCATTGAAGGTTCGCTCGATCTTTACGGCGAGGCCGCTGTGATCATCCTTGCGAGAACGGGCGGTGAGGGCGCAGAGAACGCCACCGTGCTCAACGAGATTGAGGACAACAAGGACGGCGACGGCGTTGCGTACGATTGGGAGCACGAAGCGCTCTTCACGGGCGAAGTCACCGTCTCCGGAAGGACGACAACTTATGAGTATGATGCAGATGGCGAAAACGCCTACAAGCACTATTCCATGCTTTCGGACAGTGAGGAGAAGATGATCTCCTATGTCAAGAAGCATTTCAGCCGCATTGTGGTTGTGATCAACTCTTCCCACGTGATGGAACTCGGCAACCTCAACGACGATGAGGCCGTCAATTCCATTCTTTGGATCGGCCGTCCCGGCACCACGGGACTCAAAGCGGTCGCGCAGATCCTCAACGGCAAGATCAATCCTTCGGGCAAGCTCGTCGATGAGTGGAACCGCGACCTTACCGCAGATCCCACCTGGCAGAACGTCGGCACCAACCGGCAGGTCGGCTCGCAGCACCTCTATTCCTATGACGACACCCTCACGGTAAACGTCGGCGGCACGGAGAGAAAGGCGCCCACGCCCGGCACAGGCAACGGCTATGTCGGCGGCGACGGCTACTACGGGATCGACTATGAAGAGGACATCTATCTCGGCTATAAATATTGGGAAACCGTATATGCTGAGCTCGAAGCGAAGTCCATCTACTACAACAAGACCACCCATAAGCTCGTGAGCACCCAGCCCGTAGCGAAGGACCTCGGCACGGCGGACGAATGGTGGAATTACGCGGTCGTCTATCCCTTCGGTCACGGCCTCTCCTACACCGAGTTCGAGCAGGATCTGACGGGCGTCTACTACTATGACGGCGCGAAGAAGACGTCGCTCGCGGCAACCGTGAGCCCCGATCTCTTCAATTCCGAAAAGGACAAGCCCGCCAAGGTCGAAACTCTCTATGCCACCGTCAAGGTCACCAACACGGGCGACTTCGCGGGCAAAGAGGTCGTCCAGATCTACATCACGGCTCCCTACACGAAGGGCGAGATCGAGAAGCCCGCGGTTCAGCTCGTCGGCTATGCGAAATCTCCCATGCTGCGTCCCGGCCAGTCCGCGGACGTCACGGTCGCTTTCAACGTGCAGGATTTCGCGGCATACGACTACAACGACGCGAACAAGAACGAATATCGCGGCTATGAGCTCGACGAGGGCGAATATTCCATCAAGGTGATGGCGGATTCCCACCACGTTCTCGATTCGCAGGACTTCACGATCAGCGGCAACGAAGCGGCGCTCCTCAAGATCGACGACTTCAGTCACAACGAGATCCTGCCGCTCTATTCCAACGGCGACTTCTACGACACGATCCGTGCGAACCACAGCACGGGCACGAGCGACGCGTTCCTCAAAATCAACGACGACAGCAACGCGAAGATGACGCTTTTGAGCCGTACGAACATGGTGACGACCTACCCGAAGGCTCCCACCGAAGCGGATCGCAAGCTCACCGATGAGTTCGTCAAGGCAACGGTGTATTGGACCTACTACGACCAGGATGTTCCCACGGGCGTGGAAGGGCAGCTTGACTATGCGGATAACGGCAACAACTACTATAAGTCCGTTTATGCGAAAGATCATTACGATTGGTACAAGACGGATGCGGAACTTGCAACGCTCATGAAGGATTGGACGCAGAACGCCGAATACGAAGCGGATTATTCCGACGTTGCAACGAAGCTGCGCGATATGTCCGGTATCCCCGCGAGCGATCCCGCATGGAAGACGTTCATGGATCAGCTCACCTATTCCGATATGGTTGCGCTGCTCAGCAACGGCTCGCACGTCACGATCGCGCTTCCCGCGATCGAAAAGCAGGCAACGAAGGACGAGAACGGCCCCAACAGTTTCTGCGGCTACACCTGGTGCGATGCACCCGTCGTCTCCTCGACCTGGAACGTCAGCCTTGCAAACGAATACGGCATCCTCGACGCCAACCTCGGTATGTTCAATAATCAGCAGGGTCTCTACGGTCCCGCAATGAACACGCACCGTTCGCCCTTCGCAGGACGCAACACCGAGTATTACAGCCAGGACGGCATTCAGGGCGGTTACATCGCGGCGGCGTTCGTCAAGGGCGCGCAGTCGAGAGGCCTCAACGTCTACGTCAAGCACATGTATCTGAACGATCAGGAAGAGAACCGTTCCCGTCAGTGCCTCTTCACCTGGGCTTCCGAAGCTGCGATCCGCGGCGACTACGCGAAGGTATTCCAGATGGCGATGCAGGAAGGCGGCGCAACCTCCGCAATGGTCGCATACAACAGAATCGGTCGTGCGGTCGGCGTTGCGAACTACAACCTGCTCACGAGACACGTGAGAGACGAATGGGGCTGGGAAGGCGTCTATGTCACCGACTACTACGGCAACAACGCAATCCAGCAGAACAACATGGATATGCTTCTCCGCGCAGGCTGCGATCTTCCCGACGGCAGAGCGACCGCAACAAATGCAAACGGGATCAACGGCGTGCCGACCGGCACCTGGGACGCAACGCAGAACTGTGTGCTCGTCAACAATGTGAAGAACGATCATCAGTGGTACTATGTCCGTACGGCGGCGCAGCGCGTGCTCTATGTCGCGGCGAACACCATGGGCAACCGCAACGGCGTCACCTCCGGCGTCACGGCAAAGACCGTCGAAGTGAAGCAGGGCGTTGCCGTCAACGAAAATGTCGGCATTGCGGCGGAAGCGCTCAACGGCAACAGCGCGAAGTACACCGTCGAAGGCACTCTTCCCGCAGGGCTCTCCGTCAACGCGAACACCGGCGTCCTCAGCGGCACGACGACCGCGGCTCCCGGCACCTACACCTTCACGATCAACGCGGCGGTCGCAGGTTGGATTACCTCTTCCGCACAAGTGACCGTCAACGTCGCATCTGCGTTCGAACTTGACGGCGAACTCACCTACGACGTCGGCGACGAAGTCGAGATCTTCATCAACTCCGAGGTCGTCACCGCGACCAAGTACACGCAGGGGCTCACCTACAGCATCTCCGAAGGCGCGCTTCCAGATGGCGTAACGCTCGATAACGACGTCATCTCCGGCACCGCAGAGAAGGCGGGCGAATACACCGCCACCATCAAGGTCGAGGGCAAGTACAGACAGGGCAGAAATAATGTAACCGATACCTACTATCTGACCGTCTCCATCACCGTCAACGGCGAGGGCGGCGCACAGCCCGCAGAGCTCCAGTTCCGTGTAGAAGGCGGCAAGCTCCAGTACAGCGAGGACGGCGATACTTGGAACGACGTTGCAGGCGCGGCCGAGACCGGCAAGTCCGTGACAAAGTTCGAGATCAACGATCAGGGCCATCTCATCGTCACCTACTCCGATAACACCACGGCAGACCTTGGGCTCGTCGTCGGTAAAGACGGCGCGGACGGTGCAACCGGCGCGAAGGGCGAGAAAGGCGATAAGGGTGATAAAGGCGACAAGGGCGAAACCGGTGCCACCGGCCCCGCAGGCGCAGACGGCAAAGACGGCGCAGACGGCAAAGACGCGGAAGGCGGTTGCGGCGGCGTCATCGGCACGAGCAGTGCGATCGTTGCGGTCGTTACCGTGCTCGGCGCAGGTATGTTCGTCCTCAGAAAGAAAAACGATTGATGATATCAGCACTTTGGCTGTCTGATAACAACCTTCTGAACTAAGCGGAGATTGCCCGCGCGTTTATAAACCCGCGGGCAATCAAAGCATTTCTTACGAATCCGGAACTTTGGGGGCTTTATGCAAAAAAATATTTTGAAAATTCTCAGAATGTCCGTTTCGATCCTGCTTTCTGCGGTTCTCCTGATCGGCGTGGCCGCATGCGGGGGAACGACAGGAGAGCACAAGCACTCCTATTCCTCCGAATGGACGTTCGATGACACCAACCATTGGCATGCGGCGACCTGCGAACACGAGACGGAGGTCAGCGGCAAAGCCGCACATACCTTTAAAGACGGCGTCTGCACGGTATGCGGCTATCGGCAGAGCACGTCGGGTAACGAGGATACGACTTTCAACGTGGTATTCAACCTGAACTACGCGGGCGGCGGCGTCTTTGACCGCCAGACCGTGAAATCGGGAGAAAAGGCGAAGAAACCCGACGGGGAGCCCACCCGCGACGGCGGCTACTCCTTCACGGGTTGGTATACGACCGCTGCCGCCACGACTCTGTTCGACTTCGAGACGCCCATCACAAAGGCAACGGTCGTCTATGCCGGCTGGTCGAGCTCGACGGTCACGGTCTCCTTCAATTATAACTATGTCGGTGCGCCCGCCATCCGCACGGTGACGGTCGCCTCCGGGCAGACGGTGCAGGAACCGGAGACCCCCGAGAGAGCCGATTATGCGTTCGACGCGTGGTATACGGAGGCCGCTTGCGAGCATCGCTTCGATTTTACCACGTCCGTCGTCACGAACATCACCCTCTATGCGGGCTGGACGCTCACGACCGCCGAGGTCGCGTTCGATCTCAACTATCGGCCCGCGGAAAATCCGTCTCCCGTCAAAGTCAAGGTAGGGGAGCGTGTAACGGCGCCCACTCCCGCGCCCGAGCGCGAAGGCTATGACTTCGGCGGCTGGTACACGGAGGCAGCCTGCACGACGCAGTACAACTTCGAAGCTGCGGTGACGGCAAATCTCATTCTGTATGCAAAATGGACGGTCAAGACGTACACCGTCACGTTCCGCTGGAACTACGGCAGCGAAGCGGATACGACGGCGACAGTCGAACACGGCAAGCTGGTCTCGGAACCCGAAGAGCGCACGCGTGAGGGTTGGTCGTTTGCGGGCTGGTATCTCGAGGAGGAGCAGTATATCTTCTCGACGCCCGTCACCTCTGATCTTACGCTCACGGCTCATTGGGAGCAGACCGGCGCAGGCGAGGAAGATACCTATACCGTGACCTTCCATCTCAATTACGGTGGCGGCGACGATACCTACAAGAGCTTCTCGGTGAAGAAGAACCAGCGGGTGCCCGTCGGCGATGTGCCCGATCCCGGGCGCGATGATTACTACTTCATGGGTTGGTATACCGATCCCGAATGCACGTCGGCGTTCAGTTTCGACCGCCGCGTCACGGAGAGCGTCTCCGTCTATGCGAAGTGGTACCGCCAATACACCTTCGAGGCGGAGTATACCGATCTCGACGGCAAGACGGGACTCGGATATTCCAACAACGGCTCCGGTCCCGAAGATCTCATCATTAAAGACGACAGACATGCAAACGCCAGCAACGGCTTCTGGGTGGGCATGCTCTTCTATAACGGCGCGAATCTGCAGTTCGTGATCGAATCCGACCGCGAGGTGAACGATGCGGTCGTGATCCTGAGGATCCAGGCAATGTATGCGCCCCAGGTCTTCAACCCAGAACGCTATTCGGTAACGGTCAACGGCGTGGCGCTCGATTACGACGAGATCAGCCTGTTCGGCGAACGCGACGACCTCAACAATGACATCCGTCCGTTCGAGAACTTTATCATGAACACCCGAGCGCATCTCGTGAAGGGGACGAACACCATCACCCTCACCGTGACGAACAGCGATAAGCTGTATCCGGACGGCACGATGAATGCGAATTCGCCCATCGTGGACTGTATCTATGTCTGCACCGACGCAACCTTGAGCTGGACGCCCAAGAACGTTGAACTCTGCGAGCAGAAGAGGACGGAGGCATGATGATGAAGCGCGGAAATACGGCAAGCCTGGCCCTGTCCGCCGCCGGATGTATTCTCGGGGCAGCCGCCTTGATCCTATATGCGGCGAAGGGGGTCAACGACTTTATCCTTCGGCTCGATCCTTCCGTGATCGCGCTTGCCGCGATCGGGGCGGTTCTCGCCGCCGTTGCGGTCGTCTCTCATTTCTTTTCGGCGGATTTTGACGGAAAGCTGATCCCGTACATTGCATTTCTCCTGCTCTTTTCCGCGTGGTTCGCGTATCTGAACTCGGAGATGTCCTATCTTGCAAATGTTCTTGTCGGGATCGATCCCACCGGCCTTAAACCGGAGATTCTCTATCCGTTCATCTTCACGTTCGGACTGTTGTTGCTCTCGTCGCTTTGCGCGCTCTTTGCGGCGATTTTGCTCAAAAACGAATTCGGTAAAGCGGCGGCGGAAGGAGGCAAGCAATGAAAAAGATCTCGGTCAAACTCGCGCGCACACTGTTCTTTGTGTCGGCATTCCTGTTGGCGCTCTTCATCGGTGTGTACAATCTGGCGATGAGCAATGCCGCCGCGATCAACGCCGCGCTCCATCTCCAGACTTCCCAGACCATCAAAGGGGATTCGAGCGACGAGGATACGGAGTACTTCAAGTCCGACTATACTGACACGGAGTCGCTCAAGGCATATATGGAGGAGACCTGCCGCAAACTCGAGGAAGAGGGCATGGTACTTCTCCGCAACGAGCCGCTCAGCGACGGAAGCTATGCGCTCCCGCTCGAAAAGGGCAGCAAAGTCAGTCTGTTCGGCTATGGCGCGTATAAATTCAACTATAATTCTTCGGGTTCGTCCAATACCACGGGCTCGAGCGCATTTCCCACCCTGTCGCAGGCGCTGGACGACTATGCAGTGAACGAAACACTGATCGGGTTTTATGCACAACTCGATCCCAGAACGTATGGCCGTACACAGGAAAACTTTGTGTATAAGATCCGGGAACCCGCCTGGGATATGTATACGTCCTCGGTCACGAATACGTTCGCGGCATACGGCGACGCGGCGATCTATGTCATCTCCCGCGACAGCGGCGAGGGCAGAGACATCACCACGTTCGGGTCCGACGGGCGCGACGGCAGCTATCTGTCCCTTTCGGAGCAGGAGCTGAGCGTGCTGCGTGGGATCACGGGGCTGAAAAATTCTGGAACTTTCAAGCGCGTGATCGTGCTTCTGAATTCCGCAGTCCCCGTGCAGCTCGATTTCATGTTCGACGACACGATCTCGATCGACGCGGCGCTTTGGGTCGGCAACGTCGGCTCTACGGGCATTTACGCCATCGGCGATGTGCTCTCCGGCGACGCCGTTCCCTCTGGCAAACTCTCCGATACCTATGTGAAGGACAGCTTTTCCTCGCCCGCCATGGCGAGTTGGGGGCTCAATCCCGATAAAAAATTCACGCAAACCTACCAAAACAGCGCGCAGGAATTCGGCGAAACGCAGAATGTTTATGCGGTCTACGTCGAGGGCATCTACGTCGGCTACCGCTATTATGAGACGAGGTATGCGGATGTCGTCACCAGAAGGGCGAATGCGGGGAATTATGTCTATGCGGACGATGTCGCTTTCCCTTTCGGCCACGGTTTGAGCTATACCGAGTTCCTGTACAGCGGATTCACGCTCACCGAGAACGAGGATTCGTTCACGGCCACGGTCAATGTCATGAACATCGGCGCCTATGCGGGCAAAGAGGCCGTCCAGATCTATCTCCAGAAGCCATACACCCAGTACGACATCGAGCATAAAATCGAAAAATCCGCGGTCGAGCTGGTCGGCTTTGCAAAGACGGAAATGTTGGAATCGGGCGAGGACCAGACGGTCACCGTGGAGATCTCCAAAGAACGGCTCAAATCTTACGATGCATACGGTGCGCAGACGTATATCGTCGACGACGGCGACTATTGGTTTGCCGCCGGCAAGGATGCGCACAATGCGCTCAACAACATTCTCACGGCGCAGGGGTATACGGTGGAGGACCTCTATGCAGATCCTTCCCTCTGCGATACATACCATGTCGATGCGTTCGACGACAAAACCTATTCCGTCTCTTTCGAAACGGACGAACAGATCTCCAATCGCTTCGATTTCAGCGACATCAACCGCTATGAGGGCCGCGGCGACAATCGCGCCGTTTACGTTTCCCGCAACGATTGGGAGGGCACATGGCCCAAAGCCGCGGTTGCGCTGTCCATGACCGAGCAGATGGTGACGGATATCCGTAGCAACAAGCCGCTCGTCGAAGACGGCACGACAATGCCCGCCTACGGTGCGAACAACGGGCTTACGATCGCGATGCTTCGCTCGACGGAAGAAGACCCTGTCGCCTACGACGACCCCCGTTGGAGCGATCTGCTCGACCAGATGACCTATGAAGAGCAGGCGGAGCTCGTCACCTGGGGGCAACATATCACCCGTCCCGTCGCTTCGGTCGGGAAACCCGGAACGACGGATGAAAACGGCCCCAACAGCGTCTCCAAATCAACGACGGGCGTGGCATTCCCTTCCGAGGGGATCTGGGCGTCCACGTTTGATTCCGAACTCATAGAACGGGCAGGCGACGCCCTTGCAGAGGACGCCCTTGCGGCAAAGGTCACGGGCCTGTATGCCCCCGGCGTCAATATGCACCGCACCCCTTTCGGCGGCAGAGCGCACGAATATTTCTCGGAAGACCCCTATCTTTCGGGGATCGCGAGTGCGGCGGAAGTCGTCGGGATGCAGAAGAAGGGCGTCGTCGCCTATGTGAAGCACTATGCGGTGAACAACGAGGAGACCAACCGGAACGGCGTTGCAATCTGGCTCAATGAGCAGGAACTGCGCGAGATCATGTTGCTTCCCTTCGAAATGAGTTTCCGGCCGTCTATGGGCAACGCCCATGCGACCATGACCTCTTTCAACCGGATCGGTTGCGCCTGGACGAGCGCAAGCAGCGCCTTGATGGAGGGCATGCTGCGCGATGAATGGGGCTTCGACGGCTATTCGATCACCGATATGGCAGATGCAAATGCGAAGGTATTCATGACGTTCGTAGACGGCATTGCAAACGGTACCAATCTGTACGACGGGCCTGCCGACCCGACGGGGCTTGCCGATTATAAGGGCAGCGCCATGTTCGTGAACAAAGTGCGCGAATCAGCGCACAGAATCTTGTATGTCACGGCGAATTTCTCCGCCAGCATGAACGGCATCTCCACGGCGGACCGCGTGATCACGGTCAAGACGTGGGTGGAGATCCTCGTACTGACGCTCGTGATAATCGGCGCGATCCTGACGGCGGCGAGCGCAGCACTTTTGGCTGTCGGCTACGTCGGGCACTACAAAGACCGCGGAGAAAAGGCGCAGACGGATGCGGATCCGGAAGACCGTGTTTCCCGCAATACGCCGTAGTTCCAACCGGTTGCCTACGAATTCCTCCTATGAGTTGCATTCCGCAACTCTATATTCCCAAGAAGCGGCGCGGAATGATTCCGCGCCGCTTTCCATTTGTTTTTATCCTCACCTTGCCCGCCATAGCGTTTAGCGACGCTTTGCGGTAATAACCTCTCCGCAAACCCACACGCCTGAATTTCATCAAAACCGCGAAAGGTCCTTGATGGGATCCGGCACAATCGCTATCAGTATATCACACTTCACAGAGAACCTATTCGTCCTCGTCGTCCATGTCCATGAGGATCATATCTTCAAGCTGTGCTTCCTCGTCGTCGGTGTCGCCGAAGAGCCAATCGAAAATACCCATTTCAACCTCCGTCAAGGATTATACAGCACCATATATGACAACTATCGTCATGATTGAAA
>CANROI010000024.1 GCA_947632165.1 uncultured Clostridia bacterium | reverse complement strand
TCTTTCTTTTTTGCAAAGACCCACGAGAGGATCGTCATCGTAAGGCAACCTGCGGCGAAGACGCCCGATAGAACTTCGATCACGATGATCGTCATTTCCCATGCGGGAATCACGTTGACAACGCGGGTATTTGCCGTGATGCCGTTCATTCCGGCGGAGTAGAGGGTCGTATAGAGCGTCCTGTGCGCGGCTTCGCGCAGGGCGTTTGCGACGGTCGCGTTGTTCTTCCACGCGTCGAGGGAATCGCTTCCCATGTTGCCCATCCAATTGCCCTGCCCCATGCATACGGAGGCGGCATAGATGGTATTGCTCCCTATGCCCATGTGGCGTCCGCTTGCGGAGTCGGTTTCGAGGATCCCGTTATATCCCCATTCGCCGCGGACGATCTTGTTGATCAAACCGTCGCACAGCCCGACCCATTTCGCGCCGGTGCGGTTGTAAGACGTCATGATTCCGTTGGTGATCCCCGTCGCAGCGCCCTTTTCAAAGGCCTTGAGATAGATTTCGCGGGTCGCCTGCTCGTTGCACCAAATTTGGATGCCGGCGCGGGCGCACTCCTGATCGTTGAGGACGAAGTGCTTGGTGAACAGTACCATGCCGCGGTCGGTGAGCGACTTGCTGATCGTCGTATTGAGCTCGCCCGAGAGAAAGCCGTCTTCTGAGTAGTATTCCCAATTCCTGCCGCCGAATGCGCTGCGGTGGATATCGATGCCGACCCCGTACACGCCCACATTCCCCGCGTGCTTGAATTCGCCCGCCATCGCTTTCCCGAGTTCTTCGAGAAGATCGCGGTTGAAGGTCGCCGCCACGGTGGGCGCGCTCGGAAATGCCATGCGGGTCGTGAGACCCTCAATGACATCGCCTCGGGCGCAGCCGCACGGTCCGTCCATCGCGGTGATCCCGGGGGAGGAGACGGTCGGCGCGGCATAGAGCCGATAGGTGGAGCGCGACATGAGCAATACGCTGTCTTCCCAGCTTAGCTGGTTGAGAAGGTCCTCCCAAAGCGGATCGTCGTACTCCGTACCGTAAAGCTGCACGAGGCTGAGTTTTCCGTATTCGCTCGTCACGGTGTCGTAAAGGGGAAGTTCGCCGCTGCTTTCGGGGACGGAAACTTCGAGGGCGGTATCGGCCGCGATCTGTGCGGTCGCCGCAAGGTCGAGCGGCTCGGTGGGATAAGTCGCCTCCCAATCGCTGCGCGAAAGATAGGTCACGCTCTGCCCGCCATTGCCCGGGTAGCGGTTGAAATCCACGTCGTCCAAGCGGTTGGTGATTGCCGTGCCCGTGTAGGGAGAGGTCGCATAGGTATCTTCATCCTTGGCGTAGTTCACCTTGTGGGCGAACGCCGCATCCCCGAGCGCCGTCTTGCCCTTTGCGGCGAGAATGTTGTTCACGGCGTCGTGCGCGTCTGTCCCCGCGGCGAGGTAGTAGTCGCCCTTTTCGAGGATATACGTGCCCTTCCCGTAGGCGTCGTACGTCTTAAATTCGTACTCAGAGACGGTGAGGGTGAGCGTTTGGCTCTCGCCCGCGGCAAGTTCGCGCGTCTTTTGGAAGCCGACGAGCTCCACCGACGCCTTCTCCACCTTGTTTGCCCTGTCGTACTCGGTGTATGGCTTTTGCACATACACCTGCATGACGTCTTTCCCGGGGCGCGAGCCCGTGTTCTTGATCGTCATCGTCACGCGGTATTCGCTGCCCTCCTTGTCCACCTTGTAGTTCGAATGCTCAAACGTGGTATAGCCGAGCCCGTAGCCGAATGGATAGGCGACCTCCTGTTCATACGACCAGCCGCCGTCTACGGTCGAGCCCGCGGCGGACGATGCGTTGCCCTGTCCGAGCACGGCGTCTTCATAGCGCGTCTCATAATAGCGGTAGCCGACGTAAATGCCCTCACGGTAGACGATGTACTTGTTGAAGAAGGAGCCGTCGTTCTGAAAGGGCTCGAAGTTGAAATTTTCCGCGTTTTTGAAGGTGCGGAGAAAGGTGCCCTGTTCGCGCACGCACGCCATAGAGGGGGCGCCGTAGTTGTCCATCGCCCACGTATCGGGAAGACGGCCCGAAGGATACGCGGCACCCGTGAGGATGTCCGCTACGGCGTCGACCGCGGGATTGCCGCCCAGTCCGATCCAGAGGCAGGCGTCGATATCGATGCCCTGGGCATAGCGCAGGGAGACCTGCGTGGGCGAGTTGATGAGGAGGATGCTCTTCTTGATTACGCCGTCTTTTTTGAGCTCTTCGAGCCCTTTCAGAACGCTCACCTCCGCCTTCGTGAGGGAGAGGAAGGAGCCATCCTCGCTCTCGTCGTCGTAAGGGAAGACGTCGCCGCCCTCCGAGCCGTTGCGGGTGATGAGGAAGAGCGCCGCATCGCCGTACTTTCCGATGTTGCTGCGGACGGAGCCCTTCGCGGTCGAGTTGAGAACTTCCCACGGGCATTCCCCCACTTTCCAGATGTATTGGATCCCGTATTCGTCGTACTCGACAGACCCTTCGTATTTCTGCTGGAAGGAGGGACCGTATCCGGGGCGGGCGAGCTTCATGAGCGTCTGCATGTTCGGGTTCGTCTCGAATCCATGTTCCTTCAAGACGCCGTAAACATCGGGCGGATCGATGGAAACGCCGCCCGAGCCCTGCGCGCTCGTGCGCCAATCGGTGAAGTTTATGCCGAAAAGCGTGACGTTCCTCTCGCCCGCCGCAAGGGGAAGAGCACCGTTGTTGTTCCAAAGAAGTACGGTGCCTTCCTCATCGACGCGCTTTGCAACATCCATCGAATACGCGCGCATCGCCTCGTGGTCGAGGACTTGGTTGTACACGCCGTTCTCGCTCTTCTCGAGGATGAGGTTGCCCGCCGCATCCCGCTTGGCGAAGTCATCGGCGTAGTAGATGGATTCGGCGGGATCCGTCCCGTCCTCATCCTGCACGAGCTTGGTGCGCTCCGCATGGAAGTAGGAATCGATCCAGTCCACGGAATCCGCCACCAACATACGCCCGACGAGGACGACCGACAGAAGGAGCGTAAAAAAGACGGTGAGCAGCGTCCACACGGAACGCTTAAAGATGTTCGGTTTCATTGGCTGTCCCCCTTATTCTTGGATTTCGCATGGATCGCATACATCGTGAGCGAAAATGCGAGCCCGATTACGGACACGATGTCGACCGCAAACAGCACGACCTGATACCACTGATCGAACAGTGTGGCGGTCGCCGATGTCAGCGAAGCGATCGCGTTGAGGGCAATATAGGCGCCGACCGTACCGACCACCGCGAAGAACGCAACGATCATACAGGTGCCCGCCAATATCCCCCATGGCACTTTTTTCATACATACCTCCTTCATATCATTTAGTTCGGCCGGGCCCTGCCGACAAGATAGTTTTAACAAAAGAAGGCGAATTTTACAAGCGGTTCGTCCTAAACGTGCATTTTTTCGTCCTATTCCGTCATTTTGCGCAGAAAAACGCTCCCGACCTATTCGGGTGTGTTCCATAGGGAATCCGAAAATTTGATATGGAAAAAGGAGTAGCGCGCTACTCCTTTTTACTGTTTTGTTTTGCGCTGTTGCGAACTCGCGGGCTACCTTTTGTAGCCTAGTGAGATATGGATATGAAATCATTTCGATTTACGATGACTGTTCGCTTACGCCTTTTATCAACCTTCAGTTTTTTGGGGGATACTTTTCTGACGGGACAAAATCATGTACAATCAAATCATCTTCCCTGACGAGAAGATCTGCAATATCCTTTCCCGTGTAAAACTCCGAGAAGATCACTTGCCATTTGTCTCCGATTTTTTCTTCTGACATGATTGCTCCGAACATTCCCTTGTGGACGCCTTGCTTTGCATATTCCTCTTTTTCTGTAACTAACTCGACCAAGTCTAAATATTTCATGTCAACCTCCAAGCGGTGTATTACAGGTTATGAGCCCCTTTGGGCGAACCATCCATCCTGTGATAAGTTTAATCTTTTTTCCGTTTTTTGTCAAAGAGATCTCAATATTGATCCGTTGCCCTTTCTCATTGAGAAGCCCCAATTTATATTCTCCACTGCAATATCTCTCGGCAGCTTGCTTTTCAAATTCCGATTGCATGACCGCAGAGTCGCCGATATCAAATCCGAGTTTCCAAAACATCTCACGTTTTCCATTCCAGGAGTACTTATCCGAAAACAAATATTCCGTAAATTTGCGGATATCGCAAGTCGCCCTGCCTGTTTCGTTCGGAACGGGAGCTTCGATAAACAATCTCTTGCAATGACAATTCGGATGTTGCGGCATTTGAGGCTTGTTGTCGTCACGAAACCAACAACCATTCAGCACTTGACAGATTGCACAATGCGCTACCGCGATTCCCTCATCTTGCCATTCGATCCAATCGCTTGTCAGGATTTCCTGATATTGATTGAAGAAATCATTTTAATTAGATTCAACAAATTCATTTCCCCTAATGTTCTTCTCCTTTGACAGAATTCGAGATGCCGCCACTCATCTCAATTCTATTATACCGCAGGATTTTCGGGCTTAACTGCCAACTTTTTTACAAAAAAGAGCAACGAATTTCTTCGTCGCTCAAATTCCCTATCGAAGCTACCCCTTGGCGGGAGCGTTTTCTTATTGGTTTGATTTGAGGAGAACGTTCAGGGCGAACAGCCCGCCCTCGGCGCGGAACGTCATCGTTCCGCCGTATCGTTCGGCGATCTCACGGATAGACCGCATGCCGAAGGAGTGGAAGCCGTCCGTCGCCTTGCTCGTGCGCGGCAGCCCGTCCAACCCGAGTTTGAGCTTACCCGCGAAGGGGTTGCGCACGCTCACGGTGACCATGTTCCCCACCCGCCGCACCGAGACCTTGATCGTACGCGGTCCCTCGGAGAGTTTTTCCACCGCCTCGATCGAGTTGTCGAGGGCGTTGCCGAAGAGCGCGTAGATATCGCGGTCGTCCATAAAGTCGATGGCGTGCCCGTCCGCCATGCAGGTCATGAGGATGTGCTCCTCTGCGCATTTGAGACTCTTTTCGGTGAGGATGATGTCGAGAGTCTCGTTCTCGGTGCGCACGGTCGCGTCGTAAATGGCGAGCGCGTGCTCGATCTCCTCCGCCGTACCCGCGGTCAGGCGGTCGCCGTTTTCGCGGAGCTGGTGTTTGAGGTCGTGGCATTTGAGGTTGATGAGGTCGATGCTCTCCTGCGAGAGGGCGTATTGCCGCTCCTTTTCACGGAGAAGATACTGCGAGAGGTCGAATTCCCGTTCGAGGACGCCGCGTTCCACCAAGCCGAACTGCACATACAACAGGAAGATGCAACAGATGCTCTCATAGAGGGTGGTAACGCACAGAGGGATGAGCTCGGCGTTCACTTTGAGGTAGGTCACCATCGCGTTGATGAAGATGTCCACGACGAGCATGCACGAAATGATGGTGAAAAGTTGGAGGCTGCGGATTTTGAATGCTCCGCTGTGGTTGAGCCTGCGTCCGAATATGCCGTACGCGAACACATAGCAACAAAAGTAGCTGAGAAGATAAAGGAGCACCATGAAGAGGGTGTCCTTGCCCAAATGCGCAAGGTCGATGGTGCCGCCGCCGTACATCCCGAGGATAGAACTCGTGCCCGCGCTCACCGCCGTGATGACAAGGTTGGCGATGCCGTACGAGAGATGCTGGGTCGTATAGCCCGCCACCGCGCAGAAGACGATGCTCACCCACGGCTCGTCGCAGCAAAATTTGAGCAAGGGAATGGTGAGCGCGAAATAGATCAAAAACGCGAAGGCATTGAAAAATTCATTGATGATGAGGGGGAGCGCGAAAGTAGATCCTTCCGACACCAAAAAGCAGAGCAAAAAACGCAGATAAAAGAGCCGCTTCTTTTTGAGCGGGAGAATGAAGAGAAATTCGGCGACGTACAGTTCGAGGATAAATACGAGCCTGTAAAAGGACAGCGTGGGCATGGCGCTTACTTTTCTCCCAAAAATTCGGAGAGACGGTCCATGAATTCCCGCTTTTTGCTGCGGGAGATTTGAAGATCCTCACCCGCTACGGTCACCGTGTAGCGGTCGATCTGCGTTACGAAACGGAGATTGACGAAGAAACAGCGGTTGCACAGGGCAAACGGCTCTCCCGCGAGCGCCGCCATCGCGTTGTTCAGCTGGTCGTAGGTAACGAAGTCTCCCTCTGTCGTATGATAGATGACGCTGTGATGCACCACTTCCAAATACTTGATGGCGGTGGTCCTCAGCCTCCGCCGCTTGCCGCTCTCCGTGATCCAGACCGCCCCGCCCTCGATTGTGCCGAAGCGCTCCACGGCGCGGTCGAATTTGGCGAAAAATTCCTCGCGTCGGACGGGCTTTACGATGAAGTCGAGGGCATCTACCTCGTAGCCTTTAAGGGCATACTGCGCCATGTGCGTCACGAAGATGACGATCGCGCGCGAGTTTGCCGCCCGCAGCCGCCGGATGGCGTCCATACCGCTCAGGTGGGGAAGATCGATGTCCATAAAGATAAAATCGAAGTTTCCCGCATAGCTCTCCAAAAAGTCAAGGGCGTCGCAAAAGACGCTCACGAGCACCTGAACATTCCGCTCGCGCGCATAATCCTCGGCGTACGCCCGCAACGTTTCCCGTGCCGAAGCGTGGTCGTCTACAATACAGATCCGGTATGCCTCGCCCATGGCATTCTCCCTTCCTTTAACTTTCATGATAGCACAGTCTTTTTAGTTTGTCAAGACTAAAAAACGAGATGCTTTTTCGCTATTTGCAACTATTTTACCTGAAATTCCGTCTTTCCCATGCATCCTCCTGAAGATTTTCTTCGGCTTCCGCCGAAGGAAATACAAAATAAGGCCGAATGCGCGGGGCGCGGAAACGGTGCGGTCGATTATTCGTCCTGTTAAAACCGCTCCTTGCGGCGAAGTTTGCGGAAAAAGCGGCCTGCGCAAAGAGCGCAGGCCGCTTTCCGATCCCGAGGATCAACCGTTCTTTTTCTTCTTGCCGAGGAGCGTATCGGCGACGATCCAGACAAGGGACGCAGCCGTCAGCACGCCGAGGACGACGTCGATCGAGATGACCGCATATTCCCAAGGCACCATGATCTTTTCGAAGCGGGTGTTGGAGGAAGTGCCGCACATCGCATTGGAGGTGAGCGTTGCGTAGCAAATTCGCTTTGCCGCCTCTCTCATGCGCTGCCCGAGCGCTCCATACCCCGAGCCGGGTGCAAAGTTGGCATATGTGACGCTGCTGCCCGTGTAATCCGGGAAGTCGTTGTCATAGTTATATTCGTTGAGGTCGGTAGCTCCCGTGAATACGTTGCAGATACGGGAGACGTATGCCTCGCCATGTGCGCCGTCGGTCATATCGCCCGCAGCGTCGGTCTCGACGATGCCGGGAAGCCCGCACTCGTGGCGCAGGAACTTCTGCGCGAAGTCGACGCAATTCGCGACCGCCCAGACGCCCATGCGGGAGAAGGAGGTCATGACGTTGAACGCTTCGCCCTCTTCGATGGCAATCTCGAACGCGCGGAGATAGTTCTCGCGCATGGCCTGTTCGGTCGTCCAGAGCTGCACGCCGTGGCGCGCCGTCTCCGATTCGTTCATCGCGCAATGCTTGATGTAGCAGTGCACGCCCATGGACTCGGTCGCCGCCGTTTCGGGCGCCGCAATGAGCCCGGAGAGCATCGCATCTTCGCTGTAATACTCCGCGGTTCTGCCCGCATAGGGGGAACGCTGGATGTTCAGACCGGTGCCGAGCAGGCCTGCGGTGCCGCCCCAGAGACCCTCTTCGCCGATCTGCTTACCGACTTTTGCGGCAAGTTCCTTGTTGAAAGTCGCCGCCAGAACGCCGTTCGAGGAGAAGCCCGTCGAGGAATATCTGTTCTCGATATCGGGATCGTTGATCCTGTAGGCATAGGGGTTCTTGGGTCCGGAGAATCTGCTCGATTCCGCGGGCTTGCCATAGGTATGGCTCTGACCGTTGGGGCCGTTCTCATCGCCCGTACCGGGCTTGGAGATGCTCTTGATGACCGTTGTCTGATGTCTGCCCTGCGACAGCAAGGTCACGGTCTCGTCCCAGGTGAGCTGGTCAAGCAGCTGATCCCATAACAGGGAATTGTAGGGCTCGTACGTCACTTCGCCCGTCGCCGCGTCGACATGTCTGAGGTCGATCAGCGCAAGGCCGTTGTTCGCACCGTAGGTGGGATCCTCGCCGCCCTTTGTGATGACCTTGGAGGCGTCCATCTGGTTGCGGAGCTCATCCGCCATCGCCTGCGTCATCTTGAGCTGTACATAGGGTTTATGCAGCGTTCCGTCCGCATCTCTCGTAGAGAGCTTTACGGTGCCCTCCCAATCGTCGCGGCTGTAGTAGGTGACGGAGTTATCTCCTCTTCCCTCATAGGTGTTGATGTCCGCAAACCCGAAAGAATTCTGAATGGGGTTGCCCGTCTCGGTGGAATAGGCATAGGTCTTGTCATCGAAGGCGTAGGTGATCGCATAGGTTAGGGAAGCATCCCCTTCCGCGTCCATCTTGTTGTTCGTTCCGGCGGGTGTAAACTTCTTTGCGGCAAGCAGGTTGTTCACCGCCTCGTGTGCGTTCTGCGCGGCGATGAGGTAATAATCCCCCGCGGTGAGCACATAAGTGCCCGCGCCGAAGGTATCGTAGGTCGCAAAGTACTTCTCGTTGACCTCGACGGTCACGGTCTCGGTCGCACCGGGCGCGATGGATCTTGTCTTGCCGAAATCAATGAGTTCGACGGACGGCGTCTGGATCTTGTTCGTGCGCTCATACTCGCCGTAGGGCTTCGCAACGTAGATCTGGACGGGCGTCTTGCCCGCGACAGAGCCGGTATTTTTGACGTCCACACTCACCGTGTAGGTCTTGTCGTTCTTGGAGACCTTGAGGTTGGAGAACCCGAAGGTCGTATAGGAAAGTCCATAGCCGAAGGGATAGGCGACCACATCGTCGTAGTTGTATGCGCCGACCTTTTGTGTGCCCATGACATAGTCTTCATAGCGCGTCTCGGTGTATTTATAGCCGAGATACATGCCCTCCTGATACACCATATAAGAGGTGAACGTGGATTGGTAAGACTCCGTCATCTCGTTGAAGTTGAAACTCTTGTAATTGTCGTATTGGAAGTAGTAGTTCTGGTCGGAATAGTTGGAGTTGACGGGGTTGTTGAGGTGATCCGCCCAGAGCGTTGCGGATGCGCCGCCGCTGAAGTTCTCTTCGCCGATGAGGAGTTTCGCCACCCCGATGGTGCCGAATTCCCCGACCGAACCCGTCCAGAGGCAGGCGTCGATGCCATAGGTATCATCCTTGAGGAAGTCGAGCTGGATGGTGCTCGCCATGTTGAGGACAAGGATGATCTTTTTGACGTTGCCCGCCGCTTTTTCGGCCTTGAGCCCCTCGAGAATGCCGATCTCGGACTCGCTCAGCTGAAGATAGTCTCCGCCCTTGCCGTCATTGACGGACACGCTCGTTGCGTCGAGGCTGTACTGCCCCGCGGAAGCGGCGGAGGTCGCGGGCAGATCGTAGCCCTCGCCGCCCGTGCGCTTGATGATCATGATGGCCGCATCGCCGTAGGCAGCGAGATCCTTGTAGCCCTCGCCTTCCTTGAGCACGTCCCACGGGACATCGCCGATCTTGACATTCGTCGTGCTGCTCGATGCCCCATAGGGCCCGCCGGGCGTCACTTCGCCGCCGCCCCAGCCGCCGCCTCCGGAAGGCTTCGTCCAATCATTGTATTCTTCCGCAAGTTTGGGATTGACGACAAGGAGGTCTTCCCCATCGATCTTCGCCTTGGGATCGGCTTTCTCATAGTGGATGCCGCCGAACGCCTCGCGCCAGCTGACGGCTTCACTCGTGTTGATGCCGCCCGAACCGCTTGCACCGTAGAAGGGTTGTGCGGAGGCAAGCCCGAAGAGGCTGACCTTGTTGCCCTTTGCAAGGGGCAGGGCGTCGTTGTCGTTCTTGAGGAGGACGGTCCCCTCGACCTGCTCCTCGATCTGGATCTGATAGCCGCCATAGACGACTTCGCGGATGTTCTTGTATTCCGAATCGAAATACTCGGTGTTCACGGGCTTGCCGTCCTCCGATTCGACTTCATACTTGATGAAATCCTGTACGCCGAAGAACTGCGTGACCTGCGTCTTGTTCTCATAGGCGACCTGCGTGACCGTGAGCATGACTGCAAACAGAGTCGTGGAGCAGGCAAGCGCCGCCTTCTGAAGATTGCGTTTCACCGTCTTTTTCATATTACGCTTCCTCCTTGTTCTTTTTCTGGGGCAAGAAAAGGTTGACAAAACTTGCCGCAAAGGTGAGCACGAACATCACCGCCGAAGCGATAAATGCGCCGCTGAAGCTGCTGAGGTCGATGCCGATCATGACGACCACCACATAATTGTAGATGATGTGGATGAAGAGCAGCAGCCCGATGAGGCTGAACAGTGCCAGGATCGCCGTTCCGAAATCGTCGAGATCCAGGAAAGCGAACACCAGCGCGGCGACGGCACCGACAATCAGCAGAATGAAGGCGGGCCAGGACATGAAGCGGGCGTTGTTGCTGTAGCCGACGGCATAGACGATCGCCGTAACTAAACTGAGAACCGCTACCGCCAACGTCACATAAAAGCCGAAGCGCTTCTCTGCCAAACGTTGTTTGAGATCCATAATAATCCTCCCGGAATTTTTTTTGGTACAAAACCGCAAATAATGTAACACGGAAAAGGATCTTGGTGACGATTTTGGAATAAACTGTCATTTTTTGGAATAAACTTCAAAAGCGCCCGCAGAAAAGCGCCGGCGAAGTAGCGCGAAGGGCGTGAAAAAAGGCATAGCGTCTGCTATGCCTTTCCCCTATTTCCAAATCAAACCGATCTGCAGCCGTCCGTCTCACGGATGCGCATGCGCACGGATCTTTTGCGGATCATGCGCGGTCCGCCCGGCGGGCGGGTGCAGCCCCCGAGAGGTATACGTTCAGCGTAAAGAGATCGCCGTCCGCCGTGATCGTCATGTCGCCGTGGTATTTTTCGGAGATCAGCTTGATGCTCTTGATGCCGAAGCCGTGATAGCCCTCCTCCGTCCGCTTGGAGGTGACGGGAATGCCGCCCTGCATCACAAGACGGCTCGAGAAGTAGTTGGTCACGCTGACGAACAGCATGTCCCCCTTCCGCTCGATCGCAACGCCGATCACCTTCTGTTCGGGATTTTCGAGCGTCTGCACCGCCTCCACCGCATTTTCGAGGGCATTGCCGAAGAGAGAATAGATATCCGTCACGCCCATGAAATCAAGCTCCGCACCGTTCCCCATAAACGTGAAGCCGATCCCCTGCCCCCGATAGCGAAGGCTGAGCTCGGTGAGAATGACGTCGAGCACCTGGTTGCCGGTGCGGAAGTTGCTGTCATAGAGCTGCAGCGTCTCCTTGAGGGAGTCGACCTCCTCCTGCGTGAGTCCCGTCATAGAGGAGAGCCTCCGCTTCAGGTCATGATACTTGATGTTCACGAGTTCGATCGTATTTCTGCTGATCTCATACTGCTTCTTCTCCTCCTGCCACATGAGGCGGATCGCCTTGTTTTCGCTGAGGAGCGCGAGCATCCGGTAGAGATAGAATTGCATGATCAAGACGAGCACGCAGCAGGTGATCGCATAGAGACTGCCCGTCACGCTGTAGGCGTCCTGCCTCGAGAAGCGCATGAGCCCGATGCAGATGAACACCGTGGCGATAGAGATCGTGAGCAGCCGCCAACTGTTCTGCCGGTAGCTGTGATTGCGCTTTGCAAACAGACCGAATATGAGGAAGAGGATCAGATATGCCACGGGAAAAACGGTGAGCTCGACCAGCTGTACTCTGTGGGCTGCGCCTTCATACATAGGCGTGAGATGCAGAAAGATCTGCCCGATCTGATAGGCGATGTGCTGGACGCAGTAGCCCGCCATACAATAGGAGAAGAGGGGCAGCGTCTTGAGGTCGAAGGAGAGCGCCATCGCGCCGATCGTGTAGGAAAACAGCACGATGAACCGCAGAACGGAATAAAAGGCGTTGTATCTGATCCCCTGCGGCAGAGGGAAAAAGTAGGAGAGCAGGAGAGCCCCCGCTACCGCTCCCGCGAACCGCAGCAAAAAGAATTTCCTCCGCGGGCAGGAGAAGAGGAAGAGCAACTCCCCCACCAAAATTTCGATCGCGAACCAAAGATTCCCAAGGTCAAACATCTTATTTTTCGCCTCCCAAAAATTTCGAGAATGCGGATAGAAACGCTTTCTTTTGCGGGCGGCTGATGAGCAGCTCTTCCCCGCCGATGACCGCGCAATCCCGCTTCACCGCGTCTACATAGCGCAGATTCACGAGATAGCACCGGTTGCACCGCACAAAACAGCGCT
>CANROI010000023.1 GCA_947632165.1 uncultured Clostridia bacterium | reverse complement strand
ACCACATTCTGACCGTGCCCACGAGGTCGCGGACGCGCTCTACGCCGTGGCTCTCGCACCACTTTTCGAGCCCGCGGATGATCTTGGGGCAGGCGAGGGTATCGGTGAAGTTCTGCGTGCCGACCTGCACCGCCGAGGCGCCCGCCATCAGGAACTCGACGGCGTCTTCCGCGCAGGTGATGCCGCCCATGCCGATGACCGGGATCGAGACGGCCTGCGCCGCCTCATAGACCATGCGCACCGCGATCGGCTTGATCCCCGCGCCGGATACGCCGCCCGTGTTGTTCGCGAGCACGGGCCGACGGCGCTCGATGTCGATCGCCATTCCCGTGAACGTGTTGACGAGCGAGATGCAGTCCGCGCCCCCCTCTTCGGCAGCCACGGCGTTCCGGGCAATGTTCTCGACGTTGGGCGAAAGTTTGACGATGAGCGGGGTCTTTTTGAGCGCGCCCTTGGCGATGCGCGTGACTTCCGCGACGTTCTCGGGCCGGATGCCGAGCGCCATGCCGCCGCACTTCACGTTGGGGCAGGAGATGTTGAGCTCGACAAAATCTACTTTGCCGTCGAGGAGCGCGCAGATCTGTTCATAGTCCTCCAAGGTCTTGCCTGCGACGTTTGCGATGACCTTGGTCTTCGACCGCAGCCAATCGAGATCACATTCGAGAAAGTGTGAGACGCCGGGATTTTGCAGCCCGACGGCGTTCAGAATGACCCCGCGGCTCTCCGCAATGCGGGGGACGGGGTTGCCGAGACGGGGCTCTAACGTGAGGCCCTTCGTCGCGACGGCGCCGAGGACGGAGATATCGTAGAGCCCGTCGGCCTCTCTGCCGAACCCGAAGGTCCCCGAGGCGGGAATGACGGGGTTCTTCAGTTCCACCCCGCAAATTGTTACGCTTAAATCTACCATAATGCTTTTATTTGTTGCACTTTCGCGCTTCCCCAATCTTTTGCGTTAGGCGGAATTCACTTCCGCCGTGCGCGTGCCGAACCCTTTCGGCTCACTGCGTTCGCCACTTTCCCTAAAAGGGACAGCAAGGGAGGTATTGCTTCCAAAATCAATGCGCGTTGGAAAACCACGCTTTTCCATAAGCGCACCCAATTTGGCAAACCCTTTTGCCTTACTGTCCGATGAAACGAACGAGAGGACAAGCAAGTTAAGGCACAAGAGCACTTTTCCTCACGGAATTTCTTTTCGAACGACACCCCTTGCCCCCTCTCGCACGGGTGGAAACCCGTGCTCGGTCACCGTTCGCGCCTCCGATGCGCTCACTCATGTCGCATTGCGCCACCTCAAGGGGTGGGCAAGGGGGGCGTGAGCAAAGAAATTCGTGAACCTATATCCTCACTTCTTCTATCTCAAACACGGGCCCGTCTTTGCAGACCCGCGCGTGTTCGCCGTTCGTCAGATTGCAGACGCAGACGAGGCAGGCGCCGATGCCGCAGCCCATGCGCTCTTCAAGGGAGACATAAGTCGGGATCCCCCGCCCCGCGACCGCGTTTTTGAGGGCGCGGAGCATCGGCATGGGCCCGCAGGAGAGAATGACGTCCGGTTTGATCCCGTCGATCTCCTCCATAAACGCCTGCACCGCCGTGCCGTGGTAGCCGTAAGAGCCGTCGTCCGTTGCGATCACGAGCGATTTCCCGCGCCGCATCTCATATTCCATGCAGAGCGCCGCCTTGCTGCGGAAGCCCATGTAGGCGAAGATCTCCTTCGTGTCCGCGTATTCGCGGATCGCCGAGATCAGCGGGAAGATCCCGACGCCGCCGCCGACGATTGCGACCTTCTTCTCCTGTTCCCCGACGAAAAACCCGTTGCCGAGGGGCAAGAGCACGGAGATCTTTTCCCCGCGCGAATAGCCGAACGCGAGCCGCCGCGTTCCCTCGCCCTTGAGCCGGTAGCAGACGGTGATCCGCTCCCCCTCGGCCTTGCAGACCGCGATCGGCCTGCGCAGCGGGAAGCCGCTCACGCCGAGCATCGCAAATTGCCCCGGGCGCACTTTGATCGCCTCGTCGCAGGCGAACGTCATCGAAAAGACGTCCTCGGCGATCTTCTTGTTTTCGAGTATCGTAGCGATCAGTTCGCGCATATCTCCCCCAGAACGGACTTCAGGTCCGCGCGCATTTCGAGCGCCGCCGCCCGCGCCGCCGAAGCATAGTCTCCGCCGCGCTTGAGATAGGCGCACAAGATGCCGCGGGAGTTGTTCACAATGCCGCCCAATCCGCCCTTTTTGAAGCAGTTTTTGAGCATTTCGGCATTCGCGCCCTGCGCGCCGTAGCCGGGGACCAGAAAGAAGGTATGCGGAAGCCGTTCGCGCAATACCTTCGCCTCTTCGGGATAGGTCGCCCCGACGACCGCGCCCGCGCAGGAATACCCGTATGTACCGACCATGCCCTCGCCCCATTTTTCGACCGCGTCGCCCATGCACTCATAGACGGTGCGCCCGTCCGTAAGCCGCAGGTTCTGGAGCTCGCCCGACGAGGGATTGCTCGTTTTGACGAGCACGAAGATCCCCTTCCCGTTCTCCCGGCACAGGTCGATGAAGGGCGCGATCCCGTCCGTGCCGAGGTAGCCGTTGACGGTGAGAAGGTCGCATTCGAAGGGCGCGCCTTCGGAGAAAAACGCGTTCGCGTACTGTGCGGCGGTCGCGCCGATGTCGTTCCGCTTCGCGTCTACGATGACAAACAGCCCCTTGTTCCGCGCATAGGCGCAGGTCTTTTCAAAACAGGCAAGCCCCGCCGCGCCGAGCGCCTCGTAATAGGCGATCTGCACCTTTACGGCGGGCACGATGTCAAAGACGCTGTCTATGATCCCGCGGTTGAAGGAAAAGACGGCCTCCGCCTTTTGGGCGGGCGTCACCTTTCCCGCCCGCATCTCTTCGGGCAGGTAGGAAAAAGAGGTATCGAGCCCCACGCAGGTGGGATTCTGTGTTTCGATGATTTTCCGGATCAATCGGTCGAAGATCATGACTGCTTATTCCTCCCGGTATTTGATCGCGCCGTCTACGACGGTGTATCGGATTTTCCCGAAGACGGACCGCCCCGCAAAGGGGGTGTTCTTGCCCTTGCTGACGAATTTTTCGGGGTCAATAGTCCATTCCGCGCCGAGATCGGCGATCGTGAGATCGGCGGGCGCGCCGACTTCGATCGCGCCGCCCGCAAGCCCGAGGATCCGCGCGGGATTCAGGCTCATCTTTTCGGCAAGGTCGACGAGCGAGAAATCGTCCTCCCGCCGCTTGCGGCAGGTCTTTCTACCGACGAGGGCGGTGTACGAGAGCGCAAAGCTCGTCTCGAGCCCGCTGATCCCGAATGCCGCCAGATCGTATTCCACATGTTTATCGTCCCTGTGATGGGGGGCATGATCGGTCACGATGCAGTCGATCGTGCCGTCCTTCAGCCCCGCGAGGACCGCGAGCCGGTCCTTCTCCTCCCTCAGGGGCGGATTGACTTTGGAGTTCGTATCGAAGTCCTTGATGGCCTCGTCTGTGAGCGTGAAATAATGCGGGCAGGTCTCCGCCGTCACCTTCACGCCGCGCGCCTTCGCCTCGCGGATGAGCTGTACGCCGCTGTAGGTCGAGACATGGCAGATGTGCACGGGCAGATCCAGGCTCTCCGCAAGGCAGATCTCGCGGGCGATCATGATGTCCTCCGCCGCGCGGATGCTCCCCTTGAGCCCCGTGCGCGTGGAGTAGTATCCCTCGTGCACGACCCCGCCGTCCACGAGCGAGGGATCCTCGCAGTGGCAGAGGCATTTGAGGCCGAAATCATTCGCATAGAGCATGGCGCTCGCCATGAGCTTCGTATTCAAGACACTCTTGCCGTCTTCGGAGAGCGCGACGGCGCCCGCCGCCTTCATGCCGCCGATTGCCGAGAGTTCCTCCCCCTTCTGCCCCTTCGTGATCGCGCCGATGGGATGCACTTTGCAGAGCCCCACCTCCTTGGCGCGCGCCTTGATATAGGTCACGACGACCTTGTTGTCGGTCACGGGATCGGTATTCGGCATGCAGCAGATCTGCGTAAAGCCGCCCTTGACGGCGGCGCGGCTGCCGCTCTCGATGTCCTCCTTGCGCTCGAACCCGGGCTCGCGCAGATGGACATGCATATCGATGAGCCCCGGGAATACCGTGAGCCCCGTGCAATCGAGGGCTTCGCCCGAAAAATCCGTGCCGATCGCCGCGATCCTGCCGTCTTCGATGCGGAGATCGCCGCGGATGACCCCGTCTTTCAAGACGATGTCGGCGTTTTTGAAAATCATACCGTTCCCTCCTTGGCAAGCAGCCTGAGCACCGCCATGCGCACGGCGACGCCCGAGAGCACCTGGTCCTCGATGCGGCTCGTCTCGCCGTCGATGAGCCCGCAGGTGAGCTCCACGCCGCGGTTGACGGGCCCCGGGTGCATGATGAGCGCCCCGGGCTTTGCCCGTTTCATCACTTCTTCGTTGATCCCGTAGAAGCGGGCGTACTCCCCGAGAGAGGGGAAGTTCCCCGCCTTCTGCCTTTCGAGCTGGATCCTGAGCCCCATGACGACGTCGGCGCCTTCGACCGCCTCCTCCCGCGAGGAGCAGATCTTCGCGCCCATCTCCTTGAGGCCTGCCGGCATGAGGGTGCCCGGCGCGAACATGCGCACCTCCGCGCCCGACTTCCCGAGCCCATACAGATTGCTCTTTGCGACGCGGGAATGGCGGATGTCGCCGAGAATCGCGACCCGGAGCCCCGCAAGCTTGCCGAGGTGCTCCTTCATCGTGAGCATATCGAGTAGCGCCTGCGTGGGATGCTCGTTCATGCCGTCGCCCGCGTTGACGACGTGCGCGCGCACCGTGCTTGCGAGGAGCTTGGGCGCGCCGCCCATCGGATGGCGGATGATGACGAAGCTGTGCCGCATCGCGTCGAGGGTCTTGCCCGTGTCGACGAGGCTCTCCCCCTTCTGCACCGACGACGAACTCGCCGCGATGTTGATGACGTCTGCGCCCAACTTCTTCGCCGCGAGCTCGAACGAGCAGCGCGTGCGGGTGGAATTTTCATAGAAGAGGGTGACGACCGACTTCCCCTTGAGCACGGGGGAGACGGCGCCGCCCTCCTTCAGCTTTTTCTTGATGGCAAGCCCCAGCGCGAGGATCTCTTCGATCTCCGCCGCCGAGGGCTCCGACAGCCCCAACAGATCTTTCAAAACGGACTCCTCTTCGGCTTGATCGCCATGCCGGCAAATTTTCGGGCTTTGAAAGAGCCCGCGCCTCGGTCCCGAAAAGAACCCCGCGGGCTTCTCTTTGCCTATTATAACATATCCCGCGGGCTTTGGCAAGCCTTTCAAAGCGGTGTAAGCGGCTTTATGCCCGCATAGTTGCGCCGCACCGAATGTTTGAACAACAAAGTTCCGGGTTCTTGCGGGATCTGCGGCTTACAGGATCTGCGTGAGCGAAAACCGCGTCTTATCGCAGGAAGTGAGGCTGTAGACGATGCCGTTCTTTTCCGAACGGAGCGGAAAGTAGCCCGCGCCGTGCAGATGCCCGAACACCGCGCGGTCCACCTTGTTCTCCTCGAACAGCTGCGTGAAGAGGGTATCCTCGAGCTTTGCGCTGAAGGGCGGATAGTGAATGAGCGCGATCAGAACGTCCCCCTCTTCGCGCACTTTTTTGACTTCCTGAAATGCGAGCTTGAACCGCTCCCCCTCCCTGAGATAGAGCGTCATGTCATGTTCGGTGAAATCGGCGCTGCCCGGACAGGTCCACCCGCGCGAGCCCGCCACGATCAAATTGCCGAACTTGACGCAGTCGTTCTGCAGGAAGAAAAACGTTTCATCGGGCGCCGCGGCGCGGACGCGCGAGATCGCGCTCCACCAATAGTCGTGATTGCCGCGGATGAACACCTTCTTGCCCTTGAGCGGCGCGAGCAAAGCGACGTCGAGCATCCCCTCTTCGAGATACATCGCCCAGGAGATGTCTCCGCCGATGAGGACGACGTCCTCGTCCGTCACCTTCTGCTCCCAATCCGCTTTGATTTTTTCGAAATGCCCCTCCCAGCCCGGGCCGAATACGTCCATCGGCTTATCGCTCTTGCCGGGGAGGTGCAGATCGCTCACCGCATACACCTTCATGCGGAAAGTATAGCACATTTTCCCACTGTTTGCAAGTAAAAAGGGCGCCGCCCCGCGCGCGAGATCGCGCGCGGGGCGGCGTTCCGTTCTCATTTGCCGCGCATTTGGAGCGGCCCTCCGCGCCGCCGAGGGCGCCGCGGCTATATGCCGACTTTTTTACGCAGGATCTCCACCGCGGCTGCGGGGTCGCTCACGCCCTCCACCGCGGCCTCCATCGGGCAGGGGCCGTTTCCGGCGCGGTTGACGATCTGCGCCGTCTGAATGCCGCAGAGAAAGCCGATCCCGTGCGTCTCCAGCACCGCCGCCGCCCCTTCCCCGAGCACTGCGGCATAGACCTCCTCCGCCTGCAGGCAGACATAGAGAAACGCCGCCGCCCGCCCGACGATCCGGTCCGCCGCGGAAAATCCCTTCAGGCTCTTTCCGCCCGCGACGCGCTCCACAAGGGGCCTTATGCCGCGCTGCGTGCTCGTGACGATCTCGTCTCCGCGCACAAAGACGCAGGTGAGCGAGGGGTCGGAGCCCAAGAGCTCCTTCGCCCGCATGAGGTCAGTCATCGAGATGCGCCTTCTCCGAGACGTAGTAGACGAGCAGGGGCACGATCACCCACTGCAGGATGAGCCCGGGAAGGCCGGGGAGGATGCTCATCCAGATGGCGGAGACCGCAACGGGGGATCCGAGGAGGGATCCGAACACGATCGCAAGCGCGCGCACGCCCCTGCCCGCGATCTGGGCGATGAGGAGGGAGACGATGACGGGCAGCTTCACGGAGCCGAAGCGGTAGTTTGCGAACACGCCCGTGACGAGCCCGTAGACCGCGAGCTCGATCATCATATAGGGAAGCATCGCAAGCGCGGGCATGGGATCGCCGAAGAGCGTGGTGAGCCCGAAACTGACGGCGGGGCTCAGCGCGCCCGCGGCAAGGCCCGCCCAGGGACCTGCGAAGTACCCGACGAGGAAGATCGCGAGGTGCATGGGGAGGAAGGTCTCCCCCAGAGCGCTGCCGAGGTCGGAGATGTGCCCGAGGCCGTGGAAGATCTGCGGAAGGGCAACGGCGGCAATCACGGCGAGCACGGCCGCGACCGTCTTTGTCTTCCAGGTTCTGCACAAAAGGGTTCTTTTTTTGACGTTTTCCATTATTTTTACTCCTTTATCGAAAATTGATAACCGATTTTTTGGATCACCCGCAATATTGCCTACCGTTCGAACTGCGCCGCGACCTCGCGCAGAAGTCTTCTGATCTCGAGGTGTTGGGGGCAGGCGCTTTCGCATTTGCCGCAGGCGAGGCAGTCGCTCGCCCTGCCGCCCTTCTCCGCGAGCGCCCTGTAGGCGTCCGAGCCATCCGCCTTGTAGAGCGTCCGCTCGTTCATGCAGGCGAAATAGTCGGGGATCGCGATCTGTTTGGGGCAGCCCTCGACGCAATACCGGCAGGCGGTGCAGGGAATAAAGTCCGCCTCCGAGAGGATCGCACGCACCTTGAGGAGCGCGGCCTGCTCTTTTTGAGAGAGCGGCTTAAATTCGCGCATGTAGGAGAGGTTATCCCGCATCTGCTCCACCGAACTCATGCCCGAGAGCACCATGAACACGCCCTCGAACCCGGCGGCAAAGCGGATGGCGTAGCTCGCGTTGCTGCCGCCGCCGAGCGCGCGGAGAATGCCGTCTGCCTCGTCGGGCAGCCGCACGAGCCTCCCGCCCTTGACGGGCTCCATGACGATGACCGGCTTGCCGTGCTTGCGGCAAACCTCGTAGCACTTGCGCGACTGCACCTTGTAGCTGTCGAAGTCGGCATAGTTGAATTGGAGCTGCACGAACTCCGTCTCGGGATTCTCGGTGAGGATCGCATCGAGCACCTCGGGCTTATCATGGAAGGAAAAGCCCACATGCCCGATCTTGCCCTCCGCTTTGAGCTTCAGCGCCGTCTCGTAGGCGTTGCAGCGGCGGTATTTCGGATAGTTGCGCGCATTCTGCGCGTGCATGAGGTAGAAGTCGAAATACTCCACGCCGCACCACTTAAGCTGTTTTTCGAAGAACGGGCGGATGTCCTTTTCGCTGTGGAAATAGATCTCTGTGAGCTTGTTCGCGAGCACAAAAGCGTCGCGCGGGTGGCGCTTTACGACGCAGTCGCGGAGCGCCGTCTCGCTCTTGCCGAGAAGATATCCGTGCGCCGTGTCGAAATAGTTGAATCCGCCCGCGAGGAATTCGTCCGCCATCTCGCAGACCTTCGCCCGGTCGACGGACGGCCCCTTGAGCGGCAGGCGCATCGCGCCGAAACCGAAGTTCTTTTTCACCTCTTCGAAATATGCCATCCCTTCCCTCCTCAGCCGCCGAATACCTCTTTGGCGGCGCGCATGTTTTCGATGATCTTCACGCCGAACGGGCAGCGCGTTTCGCAGGCGCCGCAGCCGATGCAGTCCGCCGCATGCCGTCCGAGCGCCGCATAATGCTCGCGCACCGTCTCGGGGAGTTCCCTCTGGGCGCGGACAAGATTGAGAAACTTGGTCACCGCGGCGACGTCGATGCCCGCCGTGCAGGGCGCGCAGTGGCCGCAGTACATACAATGCCCCGCCCAACTGATCTTGGGGAAGGTGAGGAATGCCGCGGCGTAGTCCTTCTCCTCTGCGGTCGCCTCCTCGAAGCGGAGATCACGCAGGAGCTCCTCTTCGGAATGCGCGCCGACGAGCACCGTGCAGACGCCGGGGCGATCGAGGCAGTAGCCGATGCACTGCTCGGGCGTGAGTGCCTTGCCCGCGGGCGAATCGTCGGTCAGTAGATCCCCGCCGCCGAACGCCTTCATCACGGTGATGCCGACGCCGAGCTTTTCGCACGTCTCATAGAGTTTTTCGCGCGCAGGATCCATGTTGACGAGCGGATCGCGGTAGCTCTCCTCGAGCCAGAGCCGCTCGCAGTCCTCATCCGCGGGCTGGAGATCGTAGCAGGGATTGACGGAGAACATCAGAACGTCGATGTACCCGCTCTCCACCGCCGCCTGCGCCACGAGCGGATTGTGGCTGCTCATGCCGATGAAGCCGATGCGCCCCTCCGCCTTCTTTTGAAGGGCGTAGGGAAGCGCCGTCTGCTGCACCTTTTCCCACTCCGCAAAGGAATCGACATAGTGGATCATGCCGACGTCGATGTAGTCCGTTTCAAGGCGGGCGAGCAGGTCGGAAAAGCCCTCTTCGATCTCGGATAGCTTGCGCGTGCATTTATATTGCCCGCCCCGCCAGATGGTGCACAAATGCGCCTGCAGAATAAACTCTCCGCGGCGCCCCGCAAGCGCTCTGCCGAGCGAGGAACGGACGACGGGGCTCGAAGAATAGAGGTCGATGTAATTCACGCCGTGCGCATGGGCAAGATCGACGATCCCGCGCGTGCGCGCGCCGTTCTCCTCGTTGAATCCCTCGCAGCCCAGCCCGATCTCGCTGACCTTCAACCCCGTTCTGCCCAAGATACGATCGTTCATGCCTGCACCTCCCCGGCGGAATATGGCTTTATTATAACAGAACTGCGCCGCGATTGCAAGCGCCGCGGCAAAACTTGCGGGGAAATTTTACGGGAGCGCCGCCCCGCACGGGCTGTTGCGGGTTGCGCGCGACGGTCGGAATCACGAATCTCGATCTCTTTTTTATACCCGCTTGATTTTCGCATGGGTTTATGGTATAATCGGAGCGATGAACAGGAATCGATCGTCGGGATCATGAAGGAGAAGGCATGAAAAAATTACTTTATCTGATGGGTAGTATCGAAACAATTATCGGAATATTACTTGTCTGCGTCGTTGCATTCATTTACGATTTGGACAGATTTTACTCAATATCGCTCCCGCTTGTGTCTGTCCTTGCAATGATTCTGATTGTTGCAGGTATCGTACAGATCATTGCTGCGTTTATGAAGAACCGAGGAGAATAAATTTATTTTTACGCTCCTTATGCGGATCTTATGCTGCCGGGAAATTATGCTCGTCGCGCATACTATCAAATAAAACGAATTGCTTTACAATCATGGATATGGAAAGACAACGGTTTCTCGAGGCCATGCGGCGGCGCGCCTACATCGAGGCGGGCTCCGACATGCACCTCCACATGCACGAAATGTCGCAGCGCGCACTTGCGTTTACGGCGGAGATCAACGGAACCTATCATAAGCCCGAGGAATTACGGCGGCTGTTTTTTGAACTCATCGGGAAGGAATACGATGAAACTTTCGGCTTGTTCCCGCCCTTTTCCACCGACTATGGGCTGAACATCACGCTCGGCAAGCGCGTCTTTATCAATTCGGGCTGTTGCTTTCAGGACCAAGGCGACATTTCGATCGGAGATGATTGCCTCATCGGGCAGCAGGTGGTGATCGCGACCTTAAATCACGATTTGGATCCCGAAAGGCGCGGTAATATGTTCCCCGCGCCCGTGAAAATCGGAAACAAAGTCTGGATCGGCGCACACGTAACAATCTTGCCGGGGGTAACGATCGGCAATGGGGCTGTTGTCGGCGCGGGTGCGGTCGTTACGAAAGATGTTCCCGAAAATGCCGTTGTGGCGGGCGTTCCCGCAAAAATTATCAAAACCATCAAGGAGTAAAATTATGGAAGAATTGAAGTTGACGAAGGAATGGGACAAAGTATTCCCCAAGAGCGAGAAGGTGGAGCATAGCAAGGCGACGTTTCACAATCGTTACGGCATTACGCTCGCCTGCGACGTGTATAAGCCGAAAAATGCAAGCGGAAAACTTCCCGCGATCGCCGTGTGCGGGCCCTTCGGCGCGGTCAAGGAACAGAGTTCGGGGCTGTATGCACAGGAACTTGCAACGCGCGGCTTCCTTGCAATCGCGTTCGACCCCTCGTTCACGGGCGAGAGCGACGGATTTCCCCGCTATGTTGCTTCGCCCGACATTAACACCGAGGACTTTTCGGCGGCGGTGGACTTCCTCTCCTGCCGTGAGGACGTGGATCCAGACAAGATCGGCATCTTGGGCATCTGCGGTTGGGGCGGCATGGCGCTCAACGCCGCGGCGATGGATACCCGGATCAAGGCGACCGTTTCTGCGACGATGTACGACATGACGCGCGTGAGCGCCAAAGGATATTTCGACGCGGCGGACAACGAAGAAGCGCGCTTTGAAACGAAAACGGCTTTGAACGAACAACGAACCCTCGATTACAAGAACGGCAGTTACGAACTCGGCGGCGGGGTCGTCGATCCGCTTCCCGACGACGCGCCGTTCTTCGTCAAGGACTATTACGATTATTATAAAACAAAGCGCGGCTACCATGCCCGTTCGCTCAACTCTAACGGCGGGTGGAACAAGACTTCCTCGCTCTCCTTTATCAATATGCCCATTCTTACGTACAGCAACGAAATAAGGAGCGCGGTACTTATCATTCACGGCGAAAAAGCGCACTCCTGCTACTTCTCGAAGGACGCTTACGCCGCGATGATAAAGGACAGCAAATACGCAGGCAATAAGGAACTTCTCCTCATCCCGAACGCCGTGCATACCGACCTCTACGATCGCTTAGACGTGATCCCCTTCGACAAGATCAAGGCGTTCTTCAGGGCAAATTTTACGGACGGAAACGAACAATGAAACGGCTTCTGAGGTGGGCGGCGGACCGTTCGGATCTTTTTCTTGCGCCTTGCTTTTCTCCCGCGATCGTGCTATAATCAAGGCGATGGGCGTGGACAGGCGCAAAATACAGGGGAAATGCCGAATCAACAATGCTATAATGTTCTTGCCATACATTTTAATTAACCAATTGGAAGTAATAAAAAATTATGGGACGTCGGTTTATAACTATAATTGTTGCCTGTTTACTATCCACCATGTTGCTCACAGGTTGCTCGCATGGGTTGGATAACAATAATGGTGATACTAATGGTACACAAGATACTGTATCACCGGTTGTTTCGATAAGTGTGAACTGCGACTATGGCAACATTGCGAAAGGGAAGGCAACATTAGTGCTTTCTGCTCCGATAAATGCCGAGCAATATCAAATGAAATCAAAATCAAGTAGCCAAACAATACACAATATGATTGTTGGTGATACACTTGAAGTTTCTTACAAAGAAAAAGATACTATAAGTCAAGTATTAGTCGATACTGCTGATTATATGGTTGTTAATGTGGAAGGAAGGACCCCACCTGGGGGAGATATGATTGATATCTTCATCTACGTTGAACCTGACAATAATGAGTTGCCAACAGTTATTAGACATAGTCATTTAGATTATATAATAGACGAGTACGGAAATCTTATAGATAAGCAGGATGCAGGTAAATATGACCGGTTATATGCTGTATTTACGGAAGAAAATATTGAAAAGAATGAATTATATACAACAATAACTCTATCCGCAATTTATACTTGCGATCCGAGGACTGTTTCTCTTGATTAT
>CANROI010000022.1 GCA_947632165.1 uncultured Clostridia bacterium | reverse complement strand
AACCCCGCGGGAAGGAAGAACATCCTCCCCCGCTCCTCCGTGAGGAGTTCCCCGTGCCAGCGCCCGAACGTGGGGCCCGGACGGAGGTCGACGGCGACGTCGAACGCCCTGCCCCGCAGCACCCGCACGAGCTTTCCCTGCGGCTTTCTGCGCTGGAAATGCAGCCCGCGCAGCACTCCCTTCCGGCTCAGCGATTGGTTCTCCTGCACAAATTCGGGAATGCCGAGCTCCTGCATTGCCCGCCGTTCATAGGCCTCGAAAAACCGCCCGCGGCCATCCTCGTATATCGTCGGTTCGAGCACGAGCAGCCCCTCCATGGGCGTTGCGATCACCTGGAAACTCAAAACTTTCTCCCTCCGAGACAGCGCCCGAGCGCATCCTGCCAGGCGGGGAGCCTATGAAAACCGCGTACGGTCAGCCCGCCCGTGTCGAGACGGCTGTTCCGGGGCCGTCTCGCGGGAGCGGGATAGGCCTCCCCCGCAATGGGCAGGACCCGCACCCGCGCATAGCGCGGATCGCGTTCCGCCGCCCGATGAAAGAGTTCGCAGGCAAAGTCGTATTGGCTGCAGAATCCCTCGTTGACGGCGTGATAGATGCCGAACCGCTCCGATTCGATCAGATCGAGCAGGAGTTTTGCGAGATCGTAGGTATAGGTAGGACTGCCGATCCGGTCGGAGACCACGAAAAGTTCCTCCCGCGATCTGCCGATTTCGAGCAGTTTGTCCGCAAAATTTTTGCCGCGCCCGCCGAACAGGCGGGAAGTGCGCACGATGAAATATGCCTCCGCCTCCGCGCGCACCGCCGCTTCGCCCGCGAGCTTCGAGGCGCCGTAGACGTTGATCGGGCGGGGCGGATCGGCGGGCTTCCAAGGGGTATCCCCGCTGCCGTCGAACACGAAGTCGGTCGAGACAAACAGGAAGCGGGCGCCCATCCGTGCGGCCGCGCGCGCAAGCCGCTCCGTGCCCGCCGCGTTGACCACAAACGCCTCCTCTTTCCGGCGTTCGGCACCGTCCACATCGGTGAAGGCGGCACAGTGGATCACGCCGTCGGGGCGCACCCGCTCCATGACGCGTCCCGTCTGCACGGGATCGGTCACATCGAGCGCCGCACGGTCGGCGGCGAACACTTCATGCCCCCTTGCGGCGGCCTCCCGCACAGCGGCGGACCCGAGCTGCCCGCCCGCGCCCGTGACGAGCAGTTTCATACTTCCCGGGCGGAGTTCAGATAGTCTCCGCTCAGGATCCGCTCCCACCAGCCGCGATGCGCAAGATACCAATCCACGGTGCGCGCGAGCCCCTCCGCAAAGGGCGTCGAGGGGCGCCAGCCGAGCGCCGTTTCCGCCTTCGAAAAGTCGACGGCGTACCTTAGATCGTGCCCCTTCCGATCCGCGACGAAGCGGATGAGAGAGGGCTCCCCGCCCGTAAGCGCGAGAATGTCCCGGACGACGGAGAGGTTATCGCGCTGACAGTTCCCGCCGAGGTTATAGATCTCCCCCGCCGCGCCGCCGCGCAGAATGAGGTCGATCGCGCGGCAGTGGTCCTCCACAAAGAGCCAATCGCGCACGTTTTCCCCCTGCCCGTAGACGGGGATCTCCTCCCCCCTGAGCGCATGGATGATCGCGAGCGGGATGAGTTTTTCGGGAAATTGGCAGGGCCCGAAGTTATTGGAGCAGCGGCTGACCGTCGTATGGAGCCCGTAGGTGCGGTGGTATGCCCCGACGAGCAGATCGGCGCCCGCCTTGCTCGCGCTGTAGGGCGAACTCGCCCGAAGGGGCGAGGATTCCGTGAAGGGCGCGCCTCCCTCGAGGGGAAGGTCGCCGTAGACCTCGTCCGTGGAGACCTGGTGAAAGCGCGGAACCCCGCAGCTCAGGCAGGCGTCGAGGAGCACCTGCGTCCCGCACAGATTGGTTTTGAGAAAGAGGGCGGGATCGCAGATGGAGCGGTCCACATGCGACTCGGCGGCGAAGTTCACAACCGCGTCCGGCCGCTCAGTCGCAAAGATCCGCATGACCGCCTCGCGATCGCAGATATCCGCCCTGTAAAAGCGGAAGGCGGGCTGCTCCATGGCGCTTTTGAGCGTCTCGATGTTCCCCGCATAGGTGAGTTTATCGAGGCAGACGAGCTCGTCCTCCGCATGATCACGGAGCAGAGCATAGATAAAGTTGGCGCCGATGAACCCGGCTCCGCCTGTGACAAGGATCTTCATAGTTCACTCTGTCCGGGGCCAAAAACCCCGTCTGCAGTCCCTTCGGCGATATCCTTCAGATATTGCCCGTATCTGCCCTGCGCATAGCGCGCGGCAAGTTCCGCCCTCCCGATCCAGCCGTTGCGATAGGCGACTTCTTCGGGGCACCCGAGCTTTCTGCGCTGGTGGGTCTCGACGGCGCGGACATAGAGCGCCGCGTCGAGCAGGCTCTCGGGCGTCCCCGCGTCCATCCAGGCATATCCGCGGCCCAAAATCTCGACGCGCAGTTCCCCGCGCGCAAGGTAGAGCTTGTTGAGATCGGTGATCTCGTATTCATTCCGCGCGGAACGCCTGAGCGTCTTTGCAAATTCCGCCGCGCGGCCGTCGTAAAAGTACAGTCCCGTCACGCAATAGTGGCTCTTCGGCGCCGACGGCTTTTCTTCGAGCGAGACCGCCCTGCCGCCCTCGAGCTCCACGACCCCGAAACGCCGCGGATCCTCCGCATAATAGCCGAAGATCGTGGCGCCGCCCTCCTCCCGCACGCGCTCTGCGGCGCGCTTCAGCCGATCCCCGAGCCCATGCCCCGCAAAGAGGTTGTCGCCCAAGATCATCGCCGCGGGTCCTCCGCCGAGAAATTCCTCCCCGAGCACGAACGCCTGCGCGAGCCCTTCGGGCTTCGGCTGCGCAAGATAGGACAGCGTTACGCCGTACCGCTCGCCGCCGCCGAGCAGATGACGGAAGCGCGGCAGCTCAACGGGCGTCGAGATGACGAGGATCTCGCGGATCCCCGCCTCCATGAGCACGGAGAGCGGGTAGAAGATCATCGGCTTATCATAGATGGGCAGAAGCTGCTTGCTCGTCACCTGCGTGAGGGGGTGCAGCCGCGTTCCGCTTCCGCCCGCAAGAATGATGCCCTTCATCTTGCCCCCTCCCTGCGGATCGCGCCGAGCGCCGCACGGAACAGGATCCGGAGATCCAGCCGCGCGGAGCGGTGATCCACATAGTAGAGCTCCGCACGCTGGCGCGCGCCGCTCTCATAGGTACAGTTGCTCCTGCCGTTCACCGCCCACCAGCCCACGACGCCGGGCTTCACCGAGAGCAGTTTTTCGCGCAGGATGCCGTATTTCGCCTCCGCCTCCTCTTCCATGAGCGGACGCGGGCCGACCAGCGAGAGCTCCCCCCGGAACACCGCAAAGAGGTTGGGCAGCTCGTCGAGGCTGGTTTTGCGCAGGAACTTCCCCACGCGGGTGACGCGCGGATCGTCGTCGAGCTTGTACTCCCTGAGGTACGCCGCGCGCTGTTCGGGCGTGAGCGCCCCGGGCGCATCGGCGCCCCGCCGCATGCTGCGAAATTTGGCGAGACGGATGGGCTTCCCGTTGAGCCCCACCCGTTCATGGCGGTAGAACACCCTTCCGCCGTCGCTGCATTTGACGACGAGCGCAAGGACGAGAAACAGCCAGCTCAACAGGAGCAGCGCCGTGCCCGAGACGATCAGGTCGAAGGCGCGCTTGAAAAACAGATAGAATCGGAAATCTCTCTCCCGCGGCTGTGCCGCGCGGACGATGACCTCTTGCATAGAGACCGCTCCTCTTCGGTAGAAGACATTATCGCCGACAACTTTCAAGGCAATACCTCTTTCTCCCGATTATAGCGCGTCCCGTGGGCAATTTCCGCCCTGTTTTTTTACAAACAATGCAGATTTTGTAACTTTTCCCGCAAGAAAATTATACACGCCCCGAAGGAAAAAGTCAATCCCCGCCCGCAAAAAAGCGCATGAAGCAAGAAAATGCAGACGGGCGGCGGAGCGCATGGCCATGCGCTCCGCCGCCCGCACATCAAAGGTCGGGATCCGGCCCGTTCGCCTCACTCTGCTCCGCACGGGACAGACCGTTGAGCGAGGCATAGAGCTCTTCGGCGATCCGCTCGCCGCAGCCCGTGGAGGCGCGCACCGCGCCCGCTTTGAGCAGCAGGCGGAGCTGTTCGGCATTCTCGACGCCCGCCGCCTCCACCTGCACCCGCCCGGCGCTCTCTTTGACCGCGCGCAGGACGAACTCCGTCTCTCCGCGCACGCAGACGCCGTCCGCCCCGCCCGCACAGGCGGCCCGCACCCCGAGCCCGACTTCGTCGGCCGTGAGCGAATGATCCTCGAGCGACACGGTGAGCGTCCTCTTCCGCGCGGCGCGGCGCACGCGGCGGATCTCCCGCTTGAGGTAGTTCAGCCCGCCGCCCGTCAGCTGGGAATAGCAGAGCACGAGGCGCACTTCCTTCGCTCCGAGGCGCAGCGCCTTCTTTGCCTCCGTCTTTTTGATCGAAATGAGGCTCTCCCCCGTGCCGCCCACGATGCATGAAACGGGGATCTCGCTCTTTGCAAGCAACTTCTGCGCCGCCAGCACGTTGACGGGCGAAACGGTCACGCTCGCCGTCTTGAGCTTCACGGCCGCCGCACAGACCGCCTTGAGCGCGGCGCGGTCGGTCTCCCGCCGCGAGGCATCCAAAATCAGTTTGCCGAGGGTGAATGCGACCTCCGCCTCCCGGCGCGCCCGTTTGAATTCCCCAAACTCCGCGGCTTCCGCCTTGGTTAAAATTCTTTCTTCCTCTTCCATAGCCGGTATTTTCTCCCAAATTTTCGAAAATATTCCTCACAGTGGCATAATATGACAGTAAAAATGTGCTAATTTGGTGCCATGTCACTCCTATCCGTTCAATCGCATGGTTTTCTGTGGTGTCTGTTCCTTCTCGTCACTTGCATCATCATCGTGCACGGCATCAAACTCGCCATGATCGGCTACCGCACGATCGGCAAAAAGCTGCCACCCGAGCCCCCCAAGGCGCCCGAAAAGACGCCGGAGCCCGTCTATTACCTCGTGGAGCGCAAAAAAAAGCGCGCCAAAGCGGAGTATGCCGCGCCCAAAAAGATCAGCTTCCAATAACCTTCTTTCCTTGAACGCAAAGGGGGCGCCGATCACTCGGCGTCCCCTTTGCCATGCCCTGTTTCGGGCCCTATGCTCTCTTGAGGGTGAGATTCCCGCTCACCGTCTCCGAAGAGATCTCCACACGGCCGTCGCCATAGAGATACTCTCCGCGTACAGGCGCCGCGCCGAACTCATCCGTAAATTTCCCGCTCAGCGTCGTAAATTCGCACCTAAAGCCGCGGTCGGGAAGGATCAGCGTAATATTTCCGCTCGTCGAATCGAACTCGCCGTCCAAAAAGTCGCAGTTCGTCACGAGGATATCCCCCGTCGTCGTCTCCGCGTTGAGATCGCGCAGCGAGAGCCCGCTCAGGCTGATCCGGCTCCGGTATCCCTCGATATCGAGCTCGAGGAGGGAAGCGGGGACCGTCACGGTGAGCGTCTTTGCGGTATCCGAAGGGAGCTGCGCGCCCGAGGCCGCATATTTGATCTCGAGTTCGCCCTCGCGGACCCGATAGCGCAGCGCGCTGTCGGCCGCTCCGCCCGTCTCCGAAAAGACGACGGAAGTCGCTGTTGCCGAGGCCTCGACGATCACGTCTCCCCCGAGCCAATCGATCTCGATCTCCCGCACATTGGAGACGCTCGCACCGCCGACCGAATACACCCCGTCGTAGCGCTCATAATAGATCCCGTCTTGCGTTCCGCCTTGGGTGCCGCCCTGCGTTCCGCCCTGGCCGCCTCCTTGCGTTCCGCCTTGGTCTCCGCCTTGGGTGCCGCCCTGCGTTCCGCCCTGGCCGCCTCCTTGCGTTCCGCCTTGGTCTCCGCCCTGGCCGCCTCCTTGCGTTCCGCCTTGGTCTCCGCCCTGCGTTCCGCCTTGGGTGCCGCCTTGGTCTCCGCCTTGACCTCCTCCTTGGGTACTGCCGGAGGTTCTGCGGAGCTCGAAATTGCCGGACACGGTGTCGACGGAGATCTCGACGCCGCCGTTCCCATAGACGTAGTCGTCGCCCTGCTTCACCGCCCCAAATTCATCGGTGAGCTTGCCGCTGACCGATTCGAACTCATACCGGAAGCCGATGTCCGGAAGAGAGATCTCGACGTCGCCGCTCACGGAATCAATCTCGGCGTCCGAAAACGCGCATTCGCGGACGGTCACGTCGCTCGAAGCCGTATCGACCTTGAGTTCCCCGAGCGAGAGCCCCTCGATGGTGACGTCGCCTGCCACACAGTCGATCTCGAGCTTGGAGAGCACGCTGCCCGCAGGGAGCGTGACGGTCAGATCTTTGGAATCATTTTCCGGGAGCTCGGCGCGGGAAGCCGCATACTTGAGATCGAGCTCTCCTCCCAAAAGCCGCCAGCGGAGCGCGAGCGCCTCTCCGCCGCTTCCCTCCTCTTCGAACGTCACGCCCGACGCACTCATCGAGGTGCGGACCGTGACGTCGCCCGAGATCCAATCGATCTCGATCTTCGAGACGGCGGAAGCCGAACCGTTCCCGACCGAATAACTGCTGTCGTTGTACTGTTCAAAGCGGTTCCCGTAGATCGGGAATTTTTCAAGGTTATCGCAGCCCACCAAAGCGACCGGCAAAATGAGAACGCCGGCGACCAAAATGGGCACACCCGTCTTTATCATCCGTTTTTTCATATCGCTCACTTCCTCAGTCCTCGTATTTCGTCACGTTCTTTCCCGAATCCCACAGACGTTCGAGATAGTAGAAGAGCCTGCTCTCCTCATTGAACACATGCACGACGACGTCGCCGTAATCAAGCACGCCCCAACGCCCTTCGCGCAGGCCCTCCGTACGGGTGGGCGCAAGGCCGAATTTCTTCTTAAGAAGCTCCTCCACGTTGTCGCCCAACGCCTTCACCTGCGTGGTGGAATTGCCGCTCGCGATCACGAAATAACTGCACACGACCGTCTGATCGCTGACATCCAAGATCACAATATCATGCGCTTTTTTCTCCGAAAGGATTTTACAGCATTCTCTTGCCAATTCGTAACTTTCCATGGTAAACCTCCTGAATTTTTATTATTATGTCTGGCATAATACTATGCAAACATCAATTTTTTGCGTTTTGTTCCGCCAAAATCCACTGATATGCCCGTTCCGTAAGGGGAAAGACGGGCTTCCCCGTGCGGTTCAAGTAGATCAACTGCTGCTCCAATGCGCGCAACAGGCATTGATCGAGATCCCGCCGAAAGAGCATGCGGAGCGCCTCTACGCCCTCGAACGAGCGCCCTTCTTCGAGCAGATCCGCAAGGAAGATCAATTTTTCGAGGCAGGACATCCCCTCCCGTCCGCTCGTGTGAAAGCGGATCGCGTTCAGGACCTCCTCGTCATGCACCGAAAAAACATGCTCGGCGAGGTACGCCCCCGTATATTGATGCAGCACGGGCTCCGGCACCCCCGAAGGGGCCTTGAACCCCGCAAGCAGCGGACTGCTTAAGGAGACATACTTCCCGCAATCGTGCAGCATTGCGGCGATGAGCGCCTGCTCCTCGGGGATCCCGAGGCTCCGCGCCCTGCCGCAAGCCATGCGGGCGACGCGGTAGCTGTGCGCCCTGCGCTCCGGTTTTTCGAGCTCCAACGCGCGCTCCTGCTCCGGATAGCGGTAGGTCTGCCGCCCCGCAAGATAGGCAAGCACCCCGCCGTCCATCTCGCGGATCTCCCCCCGCACCTCCGCGGGAAAAGCGAGCGCCACGCGCAGCTCCGTCGAAGAGACCTCCTCCCCGACAAATGCAAATTCGGTAAAGTCATGCCCGAACCGACGGCGGAAACAGTCGTGCAGTTCGGCCGGGATCTCCCGCTCCCTGCCGCATGCGGCGAGGGTGACCCGTTCGAGGATCTCCTCCGGGCGATACCAATGAAAAAAGGATTCGAGCATGTCCGCCCCGACGAGGAAATACCGCTCCGCGTCGGGAAAACGCTCCTCGAGCCAACGGCAAGTCAGATAGGAGTAACTCGTGCCTTCTTTGGAGAGCTCATAGTCGCTCACCTCCGCCTCGGGCACGCCCGAAAACGCGATCCTGCACATCTGCAGGCGCTCCTCTCCCGAAGCGCGGGCGCCCCCCGCTTTATGGGGCGCGAGATAGGAGGGCATGACGATCACCCGGTCGAGGGAGAGCGCGCCGATCGCCGCACGCACCAAACGGATATGTTCGTTGTGGACGGGGTCGAAAGATCCGCCGAAAAGAGCTATCCTCATGCCCTCATTATACAACACTTTTGCGCGTATTGCAAGTTTAATTTGAGAATTTTGCGGCAAAAATCAACACATGAAGCCCAACATCCCCATGATCGCCGATCTGCTGTTTTATACGCTCTCCGCATGGCTGTTTTCGCTGTGTCTGCTGCGCTATTATCGCGTGACGCTCTGGCTTGCTCTCACGGCCGCGAGCCTGATCACCCTCGCCGTAGCGCTCGCCGTCCTGCTCCTCCTGTGCAGAAGCCGACGGAAAAAATTGCTCGGAAAGCGGGAACGGGAGGCGCGCGACGCCATCCTCCTGCACCTCGCGCTGGAAAAGCCCGAACGGGTGCGGGCAGCCCTTCAGAGCGCCTACCTTGCCGACGGAAAGACGGCAGTTCCCGCCGAAGAGGGGCTTTGCCTCGACGGAAAGACGGCGATCCCGCTCTTCACGCTCGAGGCGGCCGGTGCAGACGAGATCGCCCGCCTCATCCGGCGCCATGGAAGAGAGTTCACGCTGCTCTGCAATGCGCTGACGCCCGAGGCGGAAAAGCTGATTGCCTCGTTCGGGATCGCCGCGGTCTACGGCGACGAGATCTACGCCCTCTTCACGAGGACCGGGACCGTTCCCGACCCGCTCATCTGCGGTGAATTGCCGCGCAAAAACCTGCGGCTGAAAGTGAGGCGCGCATTTTCAAAATCCAATGCGCGCCCCTTCTTCGTCAGCGGGATCCTGCTTCTGATCATGAGCCTCTTCACGATCTTTCCGCTCTATTACATCATCTCCGGCGCGATCCTGCTTATGTGCGCCGTGACCGTCCGCCTCTTCGGCTATGCCGCATGAAGGCCTGTTTTGCGACATATTATGTCACGCATAGTACTATGCAAAACGCTTAAAAACGGCTTGAATTGCAATAAAATTCAGATTTTGCCCGCGACAGAGCGGATCGCCCGCGGGAGAAAGCGGATCACATCCGTGGCGTCGGGGGCGTATTCCCCCATCTCCTCCGCGGCGAGCTCGCCCGCTTTTCCGAGCAAATAAGCCGATGTGCAGGCGGCTTCATACGGCGCCAATCCCCGCGCACAGGCGCCTGCGATCAGCCCCGAGAGTACGTCGCCGCTGCCGCCCTTTGCGAGCGCGGGCGTACCCGTGAGATTGATCGCCGTCCTCTCTCCGTCCGTGATGACCGAGCGGTTGTTCTTGAGCAGGACGGTCACGCCGAATTCGCGCGCAAAACGCTCTGCAAGCCCCACAAAATCCGCGAGTACCTCCTCTTTCGTCAAGCCGCACAGGCGGGCAAATTCCCCCGGATGCGGCGTTATGATCACCTTGCACTCTTTGTTTGCGAGGACGCCCTTGCCGAAGCGCGCGGCGGAATTCAGCGCGTCCGCGTCGAGAATCAGCGTCCCCCGATAATTTTGTAGCAGCCCGACGGTGAGAGAATAGACCTCTTCGCTCACCCCGGCGCCCATGCCGAACGCGATGCTCCCGGCGCCGAGAAGTTCTTCCGACGACGGAAGTTCCCTGAGGATGAGCGCGGGATTCTGCGCGACGATGCTCCAGAAGACCTCGCGGCAGAGCCCGGCGGGCAAAAAGAGTTTGGTGTATCCCGCGCCGCTCTTAAGGCACGCAGACGAGGCGAGCAGCCCCGCGCCTGCGCTTCCGCCGCCGCCGATGATCGCCGCGGCGCCCTCTTTATGCGAATGGGAGCTGCGTTTGGGAAAGAAGCGGGAGACGTCCGCCTCCTGCCAGATCTCTGCACCGCCGCTCATTTCCAGCCCGATCTCCGCCACCGTGATCTTTCCCGCGCAGTCGGCGCCGTCCGCAAGGAGCAGGGCGCTCTTCAGCCCGCCGATGCAGAGCGTCTCCGCCGCCCGTACGCAAGGATCCAACGCGACGCCGTTCTCGCCGAGCCCGCTCGGCAGATCGCAGGAGAGCACATAGGCGCCGCAGGAGCCGATGAATCCGATGAGCGCCTTCGAATCCCCTTCGGGCGCGGCGCGCAGCCCCGTGCCGAAGATGCAGTCTACGATAAAAGCGAACCTGCGGCGCGGAATGCGCGAAAACAGCTCGCCCTCATACGCCTTCATCATGTGCGCGCAGTCATGGGAGCATTTCTTCGCGAGGCAGAGCACGGCCACATCGCGGCCCGCGGAAAAGAGCTTCTGTGCCGCAAAAAAGCCGTCGCCGCCGTTGTTTCCGCCGCCGCAGACAAAGAGCACGTCCGAAAATCCGCGCTCCTTCATGATCTCGCTCACCCGGTCCGCCAGCTTTCCGCCCGCCCGCTCCATGAGCTCGAGCGAGGAAACCCCGCGCCCGATTGCGGCTGCATCCGCCGCCTTGATTTGTTCGATCGAATAGGAATGATCCATGCTCTCCTCCTTCATGCTTCGAGGCGGATGGAAATTTCCGCCGCGGAAAGCGCCCTTATGCCCTTCTCCGTACCGACTTCCAGCCGCCCGTCGGGCAGGATCCGCCGTGCGACCGCCTCATAGGTCCCGCCGCCCTCGCAAACGCGGATCCGTCTCCCCAAAAAGCGCACATAGGACAGGTATTCCCCGAAGTCGCTCGGCCTTAAGTAGGCCTCGATGAGCTTTTCGCGCACGGCGGCGACCGAAGGGACCCGCGCGACGTCCGCAAGACGGACGGCGACCCGTTCCAGCCCCGTCAAGGGGTTGAAGACGTTCAGCCCCATCCCCACGATGCTCGCGCGCACCTTGCCCCCGGAGAGCTCGTTCTCGATGAGGATCCCGCAGAGCTTTCTGCCCGCGGCGAGCACGTCGTTCGCCCATTTGATCTCGGGATCGGCGCCGAACGCGCGCGCCGTCCGGCAGACCGCCACCGCGGCATGCGTCATCACGCGGAAGGCCTCCTCCGCGGGCAGGCCGTCATAAAAAGTGAGGGCGCTCAGATAGACGCCGCCTTCCTCCGAGAGAAAACTGCGCCCCTTCGTGCCCTTTCCGCCCGTCTGCCGCTCTGCGCAGACAAAGACGTCCTCCCCGCCGCCGAGGTAACGTCTGATATAGTCGTTGGTCGAGCCGACCTCCGTAAGCAATTCAATCTTCATCCTCTTCTCCGAGCGCCTTGATCGCCGCCTGCGCCGTGTCGTAGTCGAACCCCTTGCCGAGAAGGTAGGAATACGCCTTCCGCAGCGTGGCCCTGTCGAGCGGCTTTCCGCGCAGATATTTTCCGAGCACCGTTACGGCGCTGTCTTGCTCGCCCTCCAAGGCCTCGACCGCGCGCCCGATGTCCTCTTCGGAGACGCCCTTCCGCTTCAGTTCCGCGGCGATGAGCCGCCGCCCCTTGCGCTTCCCCGCGCTTTGCGCGTAGGCAAGGGCATAGGCGCCGTCGTCCAAGAAGGCGTAGCGCTTCATTTTTTCCACAACATAGTCGCACACGTCCCCGAGGTAGCCCTTCCGCGCGAGAAAGTCGCGGACCTCTTTCTCGGTCTTCATGCGCGCCGAAATATGGGTGAGCGCCTTGTCGAAGGCGGTCTCTTTGTCGCTCTCGAGCTGGAGCGCGGCGAGCTCCTCCGCCGAAACGGACATGCCGACCTTGAGGCGGTGCTTTACGACCGTCTCGAGCTTCATGCCGCAGGCAAACCTGCCGTCTGTTTCGATGTTGCACCGCGTCTTGTCCTTGACCTGCGGGGTAATCGCCGTGATTTCAGCCATATTTCCATTATAGCATTGCGCACGCAGAAAAGCAAGCCCTGCCGTACAAATTTACACAAAATACAAAAGGCGGAGGCCATGGCCCCCGCCGGTGCGGCTGCCGTCTCAGGGCGAGACGTCGTCGCCGAGCAGGATCCGCGTCAACACGTCCTCCGCCTCCGGGCGACTCATGAAATCGCGCGGGAACGGCTCGCCGATCCGGACGTCGCCCACGATCTCCCCCTTGCTCAGGACGAGGGCGCGATGCGCCATGACCGCCGCCTCGTGCACGTCGTGCGTGACGAACACGACCGTGCCCCTGCGCTCCGCCCAGAGCCCCGTCACAAGTTCGATGAGCGATCGCTTGACCTTCAGATCGAGGGAGGAGAAGGGCTCGTCCATGAGGAGCAAGCTGTGCGGATAGAGAAACGCGCGGGCGATCGCGACGCGCTGCTTTTCTCCGCCCGAGAGCTCGTGCGGATAGGCGCACTCCCGCCCGCCGAGCCCGACGCGGGCGAGCATGGGGCCGACTTCCCCCCACTGTTCTTTGGGGAGGACGAAGCGGCAGTTGCCCTCCGCCGTGAGGTTGGGCAGCAGTTTGAGATCCTGAAAGAGATAGGCGCACGCCTGCCGCCGCACGGGCCGGCTGCCCGCGGCGCCATCGACCGTCCCCTCAAAGGGTACAAGCCCCGCAAGGACGTTGAGAAGGGTCGTCTTGCCCGCGCCGCTCTCGCCGAGCACCGCCGTGATCTCCCCCGCCGTGATCTCGAGCGTCAGGGAGCTGAGGGCCGTGACCGGCCCGTAATGTTTGGAGACATTCGTCAGGATCATGTGCGCCACCT
>CANROI010000021.1 GCA_947632165.1 uncultured Clostridia bacterium | reverse complement strand
TCGGGAAGCCGATACCCGACGACCGCGCCGTTCTCTTGTTCGTTCTTGTATATGTCCGCCGCCTCGACCGACAATATCCGATACCCTCTGCGTATACGGGTAAGTGACAAAATCAGAAAACAATTTGCGGAAATTATTCGGCAGGTTACGACAATCCGCTTGAATCCCGGGAGAAGGCGCGCTATCCTTATTGCCGTTTGGGGATACCCCGGAAAAAGACAAGGAGGATCTTTTATGAAACAAGGAAAGAAGGTTCTGTTCGGACTTGCGGCGCTCGCCATTGTGCCCGCGTTTGCATTGTCCGGCGTCGTGCTGCCTGCTTCGGCAGACGTGTTGAAGTACGACGGCAAGTACTATGCGGACTACGGCAGTCTCGAAGAGGCGCAGGAAGCGGCGTCGTCGCTCAACATTGACATCGCCTCCGAGGGCTTCGTCCTTCTCAAAAACGAGGACGACATGCTGCCCTTCGGCTCCGACGTCAAGCGGGTGAGCCTGTTCGGCGTCAAGTCGGACAACATCTTCATGGCCGGTACCGGCACGGGCAGCGTGAGCGCGTCCCAGGTCCCGACCGTGATGTCCTCGCTTGCGGATGCGGGCTATTACGTCAATCCCACCCTCATCAACTTTTATGCGGACGACAACTCCGATGGCGGCATCAGCGAGCTCCCCGTGGAGAAGTACACCCGCGCGGTCACCGACTCCTACAAACTCTATAACGACGCGGCGCTCGTCGTGTTCTCGAGAAAGGGCGGCGAAAACGCGGACGTTTCGACCGATATCGGCGAGAAGGCCGATGAGGGCGAACACATCAACGGCATCAAGAACAAGCACTATCTCGAACTCACCAACAACGAGCAGGAACTCCTCAAACACATCGAGGCGAATTTCGACAAAGTCGTCGTGCTCATCAATGCGACCAACCCCATGGAACTCAAAGAGCTCGAGGACGACCCTAAGATCGGCGGCGTGATCTGGATCGGACAGCCCGGCGAGAATGGGATCATGGCCCTTGGCAAGATCCTGAATGGCGAAGTGAACCCGTCCGGCCGTCTTGTCGACTTCTATGAGAGAGACTTCACCTCCTCGCCCGTCTGGAACAACTACGGCACGGGCGCTCAGGCGATCAACAACGACGGAACGCCTGTCTACAATGAGGAGACGAATGCATATCCGAACGTCTACCGAAGCAGCGAGGCCTTCACGCTCGAATACACCGACCCGAACAAGGCCGACCAAAATCTTTCGGTCAAGGAGGGCGAATACTTCGGCGGGACGCCCAACGGCAACACCCCCGGCACGGGCTATACCGAAGTCCAATACGAAGAGAGCATCTACATGGGCTACCGCTTCTATGAGACCATGTGGTACGAACTCGAACAGGCGGAAGAGGGCAAGGGCGACGAGTGGTACGAAGAGAATGCGCTCTATCCCTACGGCTACGGCCTGAGCTACACGACCTTCACGCAGAAAATTACGGGCGTCTACTCCGACGAGGGTTGCAAGACCGAACTTGTGCACTCCTTTACGGGAGATGAAAAGACCATCTACGTCAAAGTCGAGGTCAAGAACACCGGCTCCGTGGCGGGCAAGGAAGTCGTGCAGATCTACAACAACGCGCCTTGGACGGAGGGCGGGATCGAAAAATCCTACATCCAGCTCGTCGGCTTCGGCAAGACTTCTCTGCTCGCCCCCGGCAAGACGGAGAACGTCGTCGTGAAGATCAACGTCCAGGATATGGCTTCCTTCGACTACAACGACGCAAACAACAACGAGCATTCGACCTACGAGCTCGACGCCGGCGATTACCATCTCTTTGCGATGGCCGATTCGCACGAAGTACTCGACGACTACAAGCTCACGCTCGCGGCGGATAAGATCCTCGAAAACGACGACTACTCCGGCAATAAAGTCGAGGCGATGTTCTCGCAGCAGGATGAATACAATTCCCTCGACTACGACGGGGAAGGCTTTGAGGAAGAGAACCTCAAGATGACCCTCGTGACCCGTGCGAGCATGAAGGACGGCACCTACAAGCAGCCCGAAGCGGCATCGATCGAAGAGCTCACGCGGAGCAAGGATTGGCTCACGCAGAACAAACTCAGGGATACCTATCTCGCGGCCGACGACTACGACGAAGAGAAGGGCGGTTACAGCAAACAGCCCTGGCTCGTCGACTCGATCCCCGACAACTGGACCCAGGTCGCGGCGACGAAGGACGGGCTCAACGAGACGCTCCTCCGCGACATGGTCGGGATCGAACTCTACGACGAGAATACGGACAGCGGCTTCACCAAGGAGTGGGATGACTTCATGAACCAGCTCAGCTGGGAAGAGATCATGGCCATCATCACATACGGCAGTCACGGCACGGCGGCGGTTCCCTCCATCGGGAAGCCCCAGACGGGCGAAACGGACGGCCCCATCTCCCTGAACGGCACGTTCGGCTGGTGCACGGCTCCCGTCCAGGCGGCTACCTTCAACGTGGAACTCATCGAACAACTCGGCATCATCACCGCAAACCTCGGCATGTACAAGGCCCGCGGCGGTGACACCATCACGGCCGGTTGGTACGGACCCGCGATGAACACCCATCGTTCGCACTTCCTCGGCAGAACGTTCGAATATTACTCTGAGGACGGCATCCACGCCGGCTACATCGCGGCCGCCGTCGTGCGCGGCGCGCAGAGCAGGGGCCTCAACTGCTGGATCAAACACTTCGCGCTCAACGACCAGGAGATCTACAGAAAGGGGATCAACACCTATGCGACCGAGCAGGCCATGCGTGAGATCTACTTCAAACCCTTCCAGATGGCGATCCAGGAGGGCGGCGCAACGGCCATCATGACCTCTTTCAACCGCATCGGCCAGATCGCGGCGGCCGTCAACTACCGTCTCATCAACGACCTCACCCGCGGCGAATGGGGCTTCGACGGCGTGATCGTCACCGATATGTACAACTCCAACTGCTGGCCTACCGCAATGATGCTCCGCGCGGGCAACGACCTGCCGCTCGGCAACAAGGCGACCATCTACGACGGAACATGGGATGCGACGCTCCGCAGCGGCAAGGGCGGCGTAAAGGTCCCCGATAAGGGCGCGACCCCCGGCGGCCGTGCCGATGCGATGATCGAGTCGGAGGACCAGTACTACTACGGCAGAGTCTGCGCGACGCGCACCCTCTATGTCGAAGCCAACATCATGGCAAACAGAAACGGCGTCGACCTCGACGCGTTTGCGGACAAGACGATCGAAGTCTCGCAGGGCGTTGCGGCGAATGAAAGCGTTGCGATCGACCTCGGAAAATCCCACGCAAGTTCCCTTTCCTACGAACTCACGGAGGGGACGCTTCCCGAGGGTCTCACCTTCACGAACGGAACGATCAGCGGCACCGCGACGGGTCTGGCGGGCACTTATGAGTTCACCGTGCTCCTCCGCGCGGACACCTGGATCCAGAAGACGGCGAAGATCACCCTCAAAGTCAATCCCGCATTCACGCTCACCGCGGCGGGCGGAACGCCCGGCGCCGGCGAGGCGGGCAAGGCATTCCTCGCCTACGTCAGCTCCGACACAGTCAGCGTCGATCAGGGCTTCAAATCCGTGACCTTCTCGGTCGAGGACGGCGTCCTTCCCGAGGGACTTGAACTCGACGCCGAAACCGGCGAGATCAGCGGAACCCCGACCTTCGGCGGCACCTATACGCTCCGCATCCGTGCCGAGGCGGTCAAAGAGGTCTCGAGCGGCAGAAACACCACGACTCAGATCACGAATTACTATACGGATATCACCCTCAATATCGCGGGCGATCCCGCTCCCGAAGCGGATCTTCCTTACATCGGTGAAAACGGCAACTGGTTCGTGAACGGCAAGGATACGGGCGTGAGCGCGCGCGGTCCCCAGGGCGAGAAGGGCGACACCGGCGCACAGGGCCCGAAGGGCGAGACCGGCGAGCAGGGCCCTGCGGGCAAAGACGGCACGAATGGCGCAGACGGCGCAAGCGGCGGCTGCGGCGGCGTGATCGGCGTGGGCAGCGCGATCGTTGCGGCAATCACCGTCCTCGGCGGCGCGGTCCTCGTGCTCAGAAAGAAGAACGACTGACAGTGACCGGAGTTCCGCTCCGGGACCGGACGACCTGCTGCGGCGTATTTCTGCAAATACGCCGCAGTTAAGGTTTTGCAAACAAATCAATTTTTATCTCAGGAGATCGTCATGAAAATGAAAACGAGAAACTTTGGGATCTTACCCTTTATCATTCTCCTGTCGCTCGTGCTCGTCTTTGTCGGCTGCGCCCCCAAAGACCCCGGCATCGTAACGGGAGGAAAACACAAAGTCACGTTCGACCTCAACTACGAGGGCTCCACACCCATCGTGCAGGAAGTCGAGGATGAGGACGTTGCCGTCGAGCCGGAAACGCCCGTCCGCACGAACTACACCTTCGGAGGATGGTTCGAGGACCGCGCCTGCACCCAGGGCCGGGAGGCGGATTTCGAATACGGTATCACTTCCGACGTCACCTTCTATGCAAAGTGGACGCAGACGGCGTTTTCAGTCACGCTTGACCCCAACTACACGGGCGCGGAAAAGAGTACCGTCACCGCCTCCGGCACGATGACGCAGCCCAAGACCCCCGAGCGCACTGGCTTTCTCTTTACGGGCTGGTACCGGGACGCCGCCTGCACCGAGGAGTTCGATTTCTCCTCTTCCATCGACAGCGACCTCACCCTCTATGCGGGCTGGGAAGAACTCGAAGAGGATTCCTCGACAGTCAAGGTCACCTTCGTCTACAACTACGAGGGCGGCGGCGAATACCATACCGAGACCGTCATCAAGGGCGGCCGCGTGAAGAAACCGGCCGATCCCACCCATGCGGCGGATCCGGACTGGCCGCAGGGATATGCGTTCATGAGCTGGTGCACCGATGCCGCCTGCAAAGAGAGTTTCAGCTTCAATACCTTCCTCAACGAGGCGACGACGCTCTATGCGAAGTGGTTTAAGATCAACACCTTCGAAGCGGAGTATACTTATCTCGACGAGATCTCGGGCTCCGGCTGGTCGGCGGAAGTCGGCGGCGTGGACGTCATCGACAGGGACGTCTACGGGGCGGGCGCGAGCAACGGTTGCTACGTCACCTATCTCTACCGCAACGGCATCGAACTCGTGTTCGAGATCTATGCGGAGGAGGAAGTGACGGACGCTACGCTGGTCCTCCGTCTCACCGCTGAGGGCGGGCAGGACGTTGTGATCACGAGCGACAAATACACCGTCGAGGTCAACGGGACGGCGCTCTCCTACGACAACATCATGCTCTCGGGCGTGCCGGCGATGGGCCTCAACCAGATGCGCGCCTTCACGAACCACACGGTCACGGCGGCCCTTCATCTGAACAAGGGGAACAACGTTGTGAAGCTCATCACCAGCAACAGCGATTCGATGGGCGGCACCATGTCGGCGATCGCGCCCATTGTGGACTGTCTCTACATCTACACCAACACCCATATCGACTGGGCCGAGGGCAAGTGTTATCGGGAAAATCTCGATAAGATGGGCGAAGATTAAACAGGAGGCTGCGGATGGAACATAAAAAAGGCAAAAAGGGGCTCATCGTTTGGGTCTCCGTCGGGGCATTTTTGCTTGCGCTCATTATTGTTGGGAACATTCTCTTTTCCGGAATGCTTCATGCGTTCATGAACTCCGTTTTCGGCGGCGAGCGCAGGGTGGGCGGCAGCGACGCCACCTATTACTCCGCGGATTACGACACCAAGGAGGCGGCGTTACAGCATGCGAACGACGTCAATTTGCAGATCTGCGAAGAGGGGTTTGTGCTTCTGAAAAACGAGAACGGCGCCCTGCCCCTTGCGACGAGCGCCGCGGACAGGAAAAAGGTGAGCGTGTTCGGCAAGAACTCGGCCGCGCTCGTCTATGGCGGTTCGGGTTCGGGCGGCGCAAGCAACGGCGGAACGGAGGACATCTATTCTTCCCTCGAAGCCGCGGGCTACGAAGTCAACCCCTCGCTCAAAAGTTTTTATGAGAGCGCTTCTTCGGGGAGCGGGCGGCCCTCCAATCCCCCGATCGAAAACGCGGGCCTTGCGGGCCTTACCACGGGCGAGACGCCCGTCTCAAGTTACGGCAGCGTGCGGGATTCCTTCTCCCAATATTCGGATCTGGCGCTCGTCGTGTTCTCCCGGATCGGCGGCGAGGGATTCGATCTGCCCACGACCATGCAGAAGTCCTTTTTCGATAAGGCCGCGGTCGACGGAGCATATTCCGCGGAGGACCACTATCTCGAACTCGACCGCAACGAACAGGAGATGTTGCAGATGGTGTGCGAATCCTTCGACCGGGTTGTCGTGCTCGTCAACAGCAGCGAGCCGATGGAACTCGGCTTCCTCGACAGCGCGGACGACCGCGACAAGACGGCCGTCGACTACGACTTTGCCTCGAAGATCGACGCCGCCCTCTGGATCGGCTCCCCCGGCGACGTGGGCATTCTCGCGCTTGGAGAGATCCTGAGTGGCGCCGTCAATCCCTCGGGACGGACGGTGGATACCTATGCGCGCGACTTTTCGGAGGACCCGACGTTTGTCAACTTCGGGACGAATGGCGTGGAGGGCTCGGACGCCTATACTCTCAACGGAAAGTCCACGAACTACTATTTCATCGACTACGAAGAGGGGATCTACGTCGGCTACCGTTACTATGAGACGCGCGGCTTCACGGACGGCGAGGATTGGTACAAAGACCACGTCGTGTATCCCTTCGGCTACGGCTTGAGCTACACCGATTTCGAATGGACGGTGAAAAGCGCCGCCCCCGCTGCGGACTCGGTCCTCCGGGCGGACGACAAGATCTCCGTCACGGTGGAAGTTAAGAACACGGGTTCCGTCGCGGGGAAGGACGTCGTCGAGCTGTATCTCACCGCACCCTATACAAAGGGCGGGATCGAGAAGGCGCATAAGACGCTCGTCGGCTATGAAAAGACGCCGCTCATCGGCCCCGGTGAGACGAAGTCCGTCACGATCGAACTTTTGGCCCGCGATCTTGCCTCCTACGACTACTCCGACGCCAACAAGAACGGCTTCAAGGGCTACGAACTCGAGGCGGGCGAATATCTCCTCAGCGTCTCGCGCAACGCGCACGAAGCGGTCGCCTCGGTGGGTTATCGCGTGGAGGAAGGCGCCCGCTACGAGACGGACGCCGTCACGGGCAACGCCGTCGAGAACCGCTACGACGACGCGGACGACCAACTCGCGACGCTGCTCTCCCGCAGCGATTGGAACGGCACATGGCCCGCGCGCAGAACGGCAGACGAACGGGTCGTCACGCAGGCCTTTCTCGACGCATTCTCCGTCTATGACAGCGGCAGCCCGCTCACTGCGGACAGCCCCGAAGTCAAGAATGCGGATCTTACTTATGCCACGAAAAAACTCAAGAGCGAAGTGCAACTCTTCGAACTCATCGGCGCGAAATACGACGACGAACGTTGGGAGAAACTTCTCTCGGATCTCACGATCTCCTCGATGGCGCTTCTCTGCGATACGGCAGCCTTCAATACGGCGGCGATCGACTACATCGGCAAGCCCGTCACCACGGACGCGGACGGCCCCGCGGGATTCACGATCTTCATGGGCAGCACGGTCGTCTATGACACCTGCGTCTATGCGAGCGAGTGCGTCATCGGCGCGACCTGGAACCGGGAACTCGCCGAAGAAATGGGGAAAGCGGTCGGCAACGAGGGGATCGTCGGCAACCTGCAGGGGGACGGCGCGCCCTATTCTGGCTGGTATGCTCCCGCGGTCAACATTCACCGCTCGCCCTTCTCGGGGAGGAACTTCGAATACTATTCGGAGGACGGACTTCTCAACGGGAAGATGGCGGCGGCCGTGATCCGCGGTGCTGCGAGCAAGGGGGTCTACACCATGCTCAAACACTTCGTCGCGAACGACCAGGAGACCCACCGCTCCGTGACGGGGCTCTGTACATGGATGACCGAGCAATCCTTGCGGGAGATCTATATGCGTCCCTTCGAGATCGCGGTCAAAGAGGGCGGCACCCACGGCGTGATGTCCTCGTTCAACCGCGTCGGCACCAAGTGGACGGGCGGCGACTACCGTCTCCTCACCGAAGTGCTCCGCGGGGAGTGGGGATTCCGCGGCTCCGTCATCTGCGATTTCGCGACCGGAAGCTATATGGACAAGGAACAGATGGCCTACGCGGGCGGCGACTTGCTTCTCTCTTCGGTCGCGACCAAGACTTGGGTGGACAAAAATAACCCCGTCGACCTCTATGTCATCAAGCGGAATGTGAAGAACATCCTCTACACGGTCGCCAACAGCAATGCTATGAACGGTGTGGGCGAAGGGATCGCGGTCAAGACGGCAATGCCCTATTGGCAGATCTGGACGATCGTCATCAGCTGCGTCATCGCGGCGGGAGTCGCTATCTGGGGCTGCTTCGCGGTCATGGGCTATTACAAGGGCCGCAAGCAACTTTCTTCCGTCGGGGAACAGGAAGAAACAAAATAATTCATATCTTCCTCCTATTATAATACGGAAAGCGGAGAGCTTCGGCTCTCCGCTTTTCCCGTCATTCTTCTCGTCTCTCAGCGCGGGGCGTCCTCGCGGAGGGAACAGGGGGGCAAGCCGGGCTCGGCGCATCCGTCTCTTCGGCGATTGCGCGGAAGAGGCGGGCCCCCTCGTTGGTGTAGAACTCCGCGTTTTCCGCAAGGAATACGCCAAAGGACGCGCTTTGCGTAGAGCAGGGCGGCATGGACCCCCTCCCGCGCCTGGCGGGTGAAGAAGGAGAAGCAGAAGAAAACGACATCCCCCGCGAGCGCGCCCGAGGAGAACTTCTCGGGCAGAAGGGCGAGATAGCCGTTTTCGTCGAGCAGGCCGCGGGAAGCAAGCCGCTCCCGGTAACGTTCGAGGATGAGGGCGAGGCCCGCAAGTTTACTATGCAGGATGCCCTCCGTCCCCTCTGCGGCGGCGCGGAGCATCGCGGGTTCCACGCAAGAAGCGGAGAGCTGCGCGACCGTCTCATAGACGGCCTGCGCCGCGCCGGGGCGGAAGCAGACGAGCTCGCCCTGCGACTGCGCGATGATCTCGGAGATCTCCATGACGAAGCCCTGTTTGGAGAGCGCGCCCGGTCCGGAGAGATAGCGGGCAAAAGTCGTCACCTCGGTAAGGAAAGTCCCGCCGATGGAGGAGAGGATGGCCCGTTCCGAAAGCAGCGTGAGCCTGTCCTCGCAAAATACGATCGTTTTTTCGCTGCGCGCTTCGTTTTCCTCCGCAAGGCCGCGGAGCGCCGCAAGGGCATCGTCGAGCGTGGGTGCCCGATGATCTTCGCCATAGTTCGTCCTTTTGCGATCCCGCTTTGGGGCAGGGCGCCTTTCGCGGGATCCGATCGGGTCCACTATATCACAGTTTTCGCGAATATTTCGCTTATTTTCAGACGTTTGTTTTTACAAACCCAAAAAATATGGTATAATGGCGGCAATCCACCAAAGGACGGACAATAGTATGAAAAAAGGACTCCTCTTCGTTACAGCGGGACCTATACGACGGAGCTCTCGAACCGCGAGATCGCCTTTGGCACGGGCACGAAGCCGGGCTATGTGCTCGAGACGAAACTCAACGTGAGAGTGACGTTCACGCCCGGCGGGGAATCTCTATAATCTTTGCCGCAATGTGGCGTTCGTCATGGAGATGCCCGTGCCGCAATCGCTCGGCACGATGCGGTACAGCTTAAAGAAAGCGACCTTCTGCGAGAAATGACCGGGCTTTGAACCCTCGGGGAACGATCGGAACGGCCGCTCTCCGCGCTTTTGCGCAGAGAGCGGCCGTTTTTCAGTCTAAGGGGCTTTCCCCGCCGCCCCGCGGAGAAGGGCGTTTTGAGAAGTTACGGCTGAAAAAAGACAGGTTACGTCAGCACAAATGAATTTAATTCGGGTTTTTTGTAAAATTTATCATGGAGGGTTATTGATAAGGAGGAGAAAAAATGATCCGTATCGCGGTCGTCGAGGACGACGCCGAGAGCCGCTCGCTGACGGAGACCTATCTCGCCCGTTTTGCCCGGGAAAATGGAGAAGAGATCCGCGTGCACGCCTATTCGGACGGTCTCGACTTTTTGAACGAATACAGATCGGACTTTGACGTCGTCGTCATGGATATCGAATTGCCCCATCTCGACGGCATCGAGACGGCGCGCAGGATGAGACGGATCGACTCCACGGTCCAACTCATCTTTCTCACGAACATGGCCCAATATGCGATCAAAGGGTACGACGTCGACGCCACGGACTATATTCTGAAGCCCGTGGGCTATTTTGTTTTTGCGACCAAGATCAAAAAAGCGCTTCGGGCGGCAATCCGTCTCAAGGACGTTGCACTCACGGTCAACGACGGGGGAGGGATCAAGGTGCTCCGCTCTTCCAGGGTGCGGTATATCGAGGTTGCGGACCACAATCTCATTTTCCACACGGAGGACGGGATCTATCAAAAGCGCGGGACGCTTTCGGAGACGGAGAATCTCCTGCGCAACCAGAATTTCGTCCGTTGCAACAGCTGTTATCTCATCAACCTCAACTATGTTACGGGGACAAAAGACTGTTTTGTATTCCTCGGAGAAGAGAAATTGCAGATCAGCAGGCCGAAATTGAAGAAGTTCAAGGAGGCGCTTCTGCAATTTTGCGGAAGGAGATCGTAAACATGGAAGTTTTCTTGCTTGCGGGGACCAAGATTCTCACGTTTCTCGCCCGTTTTGCGACCCAGCTCCTTGCGGCCGAAATGCTTTTTGCGCCCGTTCTGAAAAAGCGCAGCTTTTTCTGGGTGCGCCTGGTTGCGGCGGTTTCGGTCTATTCCGTGATCCCCTATCTTCTGCCGGGGCACATCTACGGTTGGAATGCGCTCGTCTTCTTCGGTTGGCTGAATCTCAACTGGATGCTCGTGTTCGCGCTCTCGATGGGGGTATTTCTCTTCGTTTTCCGAGTGAGCGTCAAAGATACCTTTTTCTACGGCACCGCCGCTTATGCAGTTCAGCACACGATCCGCAACCTTGCGCGCTTCGTCACGTCGGTCGCCGTTCTCTCGGGGATCTGGCTCAACGTGTTCATTCTGGTTTTTACGGCTCTGCTCTTTCCGCTCTTCTATTACTTCTTCGTGCGCAAACTCAAAGAGGACAACGCGGATCTTCTCAACAACAAATATATCTTCATCTTCGCCATTGTGATCATCGCATTCGTGTTCCTTCTGAGCCTTTGGGTCGACCGCGACGGCTCCGGCCCCACCTCGCGGCTCTATGCGGCGAGTTGCTGCATCCTTCTGCTCATCATCCAGTTCAATCTCTTCGAGCAGAGCAAGATCAAGCGGCAGAAGGAGGAGATCGAGCGCCTTTTGCACAACGAGCAGGAATATCACCTTTTCTCGCAGGAGAACATCGATATCATCAACATGAAGTGCCACAACCTGAAGCACCAGATCGCCGCGATCCGTGCGATGAAGGACGCGAACGTCCAGCGGGAGGAACTGAAAGAGTTGGAGGACGCCGTGCTCATCTATGAGAATACCGCCATGACGGGCAACCGCGCTCTCGATACGCTCCTCACGGAAAAGAGCCTTTACTGCGAAAAGCACGAGATCCGCTTTTCCTATCTTGCGGATGTCTCCGCTTTGGGAGCCCTTACGGAGACGGACCTCTATTCCCTCTTGGGGAACGCGATCGACAACGCCATTGAAGGGACGATGAAGATCAAAGACAAGGAACAGCGGATCATCTCCCTCAAGATCGACTGCAAACACGGGGTTTTGAAGATCCACATGGACAACAGTTTCGACGGGGAGCTGCTCTTTGAAAACGGGCTCCCCAAGACGACGAAGGCGGATTCGCGCTTCCACGGCTATGGGATGAAGAGCATCCGTTATATCGCCGAAAAGTACGGCGGCACCTGCTATGTCCGCGCCGAGGACGGGATCTTCAACCTCGATGTCGTGATCCCCGTCCAGTATCCCGTCGGGCCCGAGGAGGGGACGGCATAACCCTGTCCGGCCGCGGAAAGTTCCGCGGCCGTTTTCATGCGCGGCGGATCCCGCGCCTCTTTTGCCCGCCCATTCCGCCCGCCGCGCGGCGGGAAGTCGCAAAAAAATCGCGGAAAGTCGCGGCTCGGGCGCAAAAAAGGGCGAATGTGAAGGATCGTGTCGTGACTTTTCGCGTTCCGTCCTGTAAAATAAAGGCAAGGAGGCACGAAATGACTTTCGGCGAATAATTAAAACAACTCAGAAGAGACCAAAGCCTGACTCAGGAAGATCTGGCGAACAGTATCTACGTCACCCGCACGGCGATCTCGAAATGGGAAACGGACAAGGCGCTTCCCGCCATAGACAGTCTCGGACTGCTTTTGGGGCCGCGCGACAGGCGCTTGTCCGCAAAGAAGATCGCAAGAAAAGCGTAAGGCGGCGGAGAGCAGACAGGGCTCCCGAAAAAAGACGGAGTATTTTTTTGGGAGGAGGAGAAGCCTACGCAAAGAAGAGCTTTTCGCAAGAAAAGCGTAAGGCGGCGGAGAGCTTCGACGAGGGCCCAAGAGGTCGCGTGTTCAAGTCTCCCGCCTCAACCAAAACAAAATAATCCGAACTCGATCATGGCGACTCGTGATTGGTTCGGGTTTATTTTATATCTATAAGATAACGGGAATTGGATCTGCGCTGCTTCCGCGGGCTCTTTTCGGTGCTTTTTGCCTGCGTCGTCGATTTATGTCCGGTAAACCTTCCTCCAAACCTTCCTCCGCAAACGGAATTTTTGTGTCATCCAAATCGAATTTTGTTGCTTTTTCTTTTTCCAAAGGTTATAATATATCCAAGCATAGTGAATTGATCTCTTTGCGTTTCGCAATCCGTTTTCAATGGTCGCCCTTCAGAAATGATATACCAATAT
>CANROI010000020.1 GCA_947632165.1 uncultured Clostridia bacterium | reverse complement strand
GGCTCGGACGGCACGGTCGGCGCGAACAAGAACTCCATCAAGATCATCGGCGACCACACCGATATGTACGCGCAGGCCTACTTCTTCTACGATTCCAAGAAGTCGGGCGGCATCACCGTCTCCCATCTCAGATTCGGCAAGAAGCCCATCCAGAGCGAGTACCTCATCGACGCGGCGGACTTCATCGCCTGCCACAACCCCTCCTATGTCATCCGCTATGACATGGCCAGCGACCTCAAAGAGGGCGGCTCCTTCCTTCTGAATGCGCCCTGGACGACGGTCGAAGAGCTCAGCGCCAACCTTCCCGCGAAGATGAAGAACATCCTTGCGAAAAAGCATGCGAAGTTCTACGTGATCGACGCGATCAAGATCGCGCGCGGGCTCGGCCTCGGCGGCAGGACGAATACCATCCTGCAGTCGGCATTCTTCCTCATCAACGAGCAGATCATGCCGTATACGGACGCCGTCGACTACATGAAGAAGATGGCATATAAGTCCTTCGCAAGAAAGGGCGACGCGATCGTGCAGATGAACTACAACGCGATCGACTCGGCGAAGGAACACCTCGTCAAGATCGAGATCCCCGAAGATTGGGCGACGACGAACGAGGGCGCCGAGATGGTCAAGCTCGCGGACAACGACTACTTCCGTTCCGTGATCGCGCCCATCCTCGCGCTCGAGGGCGACAAGCTGCCTTCCTCCGCCTTCAACGCGGACGGCTCCGTTCCCACCGGTACGACGAAGTACGAGAAGCGCGGCGTAGCCGTCACCGTTCCCGCATGGAACATCGAGAAATGCATCCAATGCAACCAATGCGCATTCGTCTGCCCGCACGCCTGCATCAGACCCTATCTCGTTGCGGACGGCGCGGAGAAGCCCGAGGCCTTCGCGACAAAGCCTGCGCTCCAGGCAAAGGGCTACTCCTTCCGGATGCAGGTGAGCCCGCTCGACTGCATGGGCTGCGGCGTCTGTGCGGAGATCTGCCCGGTCAACCAGAAGGCGCGCACGGACGCGGAGAAGAACGGCGCGAAAGCCGATCCCGCCGCATGTGCCCTCAACATGGTGCCCTTCGCACAGCTCGAAGAGACGGAAGCGAAGAATTGGGAATTTGCACAGACGCTGCCCGACATCCCCGCGGAAGTCACCGAAAAGATGGCGGACGTCAAGAAGTCCCAATTCACGCCCTCCCTGTTCGAGTTCTCGGGCGCATGCGCGGGCTGCGGCGAGACGCCTTACGTCAAGGTCGTCACCCAGCTCTTCGGCGATCGGATGATCGTCGCCAATGCGACGGGCTGCTCGTCCATCTACGGCGGCTCCTCCCCCACCTGCCCCTACACCGTGAACAAGCAGGGCCACGGCCCCGCCTGGGCAAACTCCCTCTTCGAGGACAACGCCGAATTCGGCTACGGCATGCACCTTGCCTACAAGGCACGCCGCGGCGCACTCGCCGAGAAGATCGAAAAGCTTGCCGAGATGTGGAACGAATATCCCGATTGCAAGAAGATCCTCTGCGATTGGCTTGAAAACTGCGACGACGCGGAGGGAAGCAAGAAGGCTTCCGCGGCGCTCATCAAGGACCTCGAGGGCTGCCGCGCGGAATGCGAGGGCGAAGAGCTTCAACTCGTGGACGAGATCCTCGCGGAGAAAGATTGCCTCGTGAAGAAGTCCTTCTGGATCATCGGCGGCGACGGCTGGGCGTACGACATCGGCTACGGCGGGCTCGATCATGTGCTCGCCAGCGGCGAGGACGTCAACGTGCTCGTCCTCGACACCGAAGTCTACTCGAACACCGGCGGTCAGGCAAGTAAGTCCACCCCGATCGGCGCGGTCGCGAAGTTCGCTTCGAGCGGCAAGCGCGTCAAGAAGAAGGACCTCGGCATGATTGCAGCTTCCTACGGCTATGTGTACGTCGCGCAGTGCGCGATGGGCGCGGACAAGGCACAGCTCGTCAAAGCGCTCAAGGAAGCGGAAAGCTACCACGGTCCCTCCCTCATCATCTGCTACGCGCCCTGCATCAACCACGGCATTAACATGACGAAGTCGCAGACGGAGGAGAAAAATGCGGTCGATTGCGGCTATTGGCAGCTCTACCGCTACAATCCCGAACTCACGGCGAAGGGCGAGAATCCCTTCACCCTCGATTCGAAGGATCCGACGGGCGACTATCAGGCGTTCATCCTCGGCGAGACGAGATATGCTTCGCTGAAGAAGACCCAGCCCGCGATCGCGGACGAGCTCTTCAAGAAGACGGAGGAGAGCTCCAAAGAGCGCCTCGAAGGCTACAAGAAGATGGCGGGCAGAGAATAATCTGCACCGAAGCGTTTGCTTCGGTCCGGACAAACATTCAGAAAGACAGCGGGGATCATCTCCGCTGTCTTTTCATATCCCCGGCCCGGGACGGCCGTCCGAATTTCGGACGGCTTTTTTCATGCATCCGACCGATGAAAGACGTATGATAATCGAGGCGCTTTTGCGCCGAAATCATACCTACGGGAGAAGAAAATGTTGTACAAAGAATGGTTGGATGAATGGCTGGAACTCTATGTAAGACCGTCTGTGAAAGAGCGGACCTATGAGAAATACCGCTGCCAGGCAGAGAAATACCTCTTGCCCGGTCTCGGCGGTTGCGAACTCGGAGCGCTGACGGCGATCCGGCTGCAGAAATTTTCCGCCTCGCTTCCGGATCTGGCGGCAAGCACGATCAACGGGGTGCTGTCCCTCCTGAAATCGTCGCTGAAGGCGGCGGTCTCGCTCGGGGTCACAGACAAGCAGTTCTCCGACACGATCATCCGCCCGAAGCCGCGGGGGAAAAAGGTCGTCTGCTTCGGCAAGGGAGAACAGAAAAAGATCGAGAAATACATTCTCGGACATCATGCACCCCATCTGTGCGGGATCCTGCTGACCCTCTACACGGGGCTCCGCATCGGCGAGCTCCTCGCCCTCACCTGGGACGATGTAGACCTCCGCCGGGGAATGCTCACGGTGACAAAGACCTGCTACGACGGCTGGGAAAACGGGCATTACAGGAAGTTTTTCGATACGGCCAAGACGCAGAGCTCGGAACGGGTGATCCCTCTGCCGCGGCGGATCACGGCTTACCTGCGGGAGATCAAACGGAGTACGGAAGGCGAATTTGTCGTGGCCGGCAAGACGGAATACGGCGCGCAGGTGCGCACTTATCAGCGGACCTTCGAGCATCTGCTCGACAAGCTCGGGATCGCGCACAAGGGATTCCATGCGCTCCGCCACACCTTCGCGACGCGGGCGCTCGAGATGGGAATGGACGTGAAGACGCTCGCGGAGATCCTCGGGCACAAGAACCCCATGATGACGCTGCAGCGCTATGCGCATTCGCTCATGGAGCACAAAAAGGAGATGATGGACAAGATCGGACGGCTGCTCGGGTAAACGGCCTGCCGCAATTCTGCCGGAATCGGCCGCATGCGCCGAAAAAATTTGTCAGATAGGGTTTTAACGGCGCCCTTTTTGTGTTATAATATCCATGAGGTATAGTATCATGTATTCCTATTTTTTGTTTTTGCTCATCCTCATCCCCTTCATGGGGCTTTCGGCGTGGGCGAGCATGAAAGTCAACTCCACCTACGCCAAATATGACGGCGTGCCCAATTCCTCCCGCATGACGGGCTACGACACCGCTGTGCGGCTGCTGCGGAAGGGCGGCGTGAGGGAGATCTCCGTCAACCGCGTGAAGGGAAGCCTCACCGACCATTACGACCCCACGAAGCGGCAGGTCAACCTCTCCGAGAGCACCTACGGCTCCGCGAGCGTCGCCGCCGTCGCCGTTGCGGCGCACGAGGTCGGGCATGTGATGCAGAAGCAGAGCGGCTACCTTCCCTACCGGGTGCGCACCATCTTAGTGCCCGCCGTCAACATCGGCTCGCGGCTCGCCATACCGCTTGTCCTGCTCGGGATCATCCTCGACCTCTGCCTCGGGATCTCGACGGCGTCCGGCGCGCTCTCCGCGGGCCAATGGCTCATGTACATCGGCATCGCGCTCTATTCCCTCTCTACCATCTTCATGCTCGTGACCCTGCCCGTGGAGTTCAACGCCTCGCACAGGGCGAAGCGGATGCTCGAGGAGGAAGGGATCCTCACTTCGGACGAACTGCGCGGCGCAAGCAAAGTGCTCTCCGCCGCCGCAATGACCTATGTCGCCTCCATGATGATCTCGCTCGTCTACTTCCTGCGCTTCCTGCTGATCGTCCTCTCCTTTACCCGCAGACGGAACTAAGCGGACGAAAAAAAGACAAGATAAAACGCCGCCGGCCGCATTCCGCGGTCGGCGGCGTTCGTATTCTGCCCGTTCCCTGGGCCTTTAGTCTTCGTCGTCCTCTTCGGGGAGCTCGACGTTGTGATAGACCTGCTGGACATCGTCGTTCTCGTCCAGCTTATCGAGCATCTTCAGGAAGGTCTCGAGCTTCTCGGGCGCAAGCGTGATCTTGTTCTGCGGGATCATCGAGATCTCCGCCTGAAGGAACGAGAGCCCCTTCTCTTCGAGATACTTTCTCACTTCCGAGAACGCCGCGGGGGAGGTGTAGATCTCAAATGCGTCGTCGGAGGCGACCACATCGTCCGCACCCGCTTCGATCGCATACTCGGTGACGGTGTCCTCATCGAGCTGAGGGGTGCGCTCCACGACGATGAGCCCCTTGTTCTCGAACATATAGGAGACCGAACCCGTTGTGCCGAGCGATCCGCCGTGCTTCGACATGATCGCGCGCACGTCGCTCGCCGTGCGGTTGTTGTTGTCCGTAAGGGTGGTGATGATGACCGCCGCCCCGCCGACGCCGTAACCTTCGTAGGTGAGCTCCTTGTAGTCCTTGTCCCCCATTTCGCCCGCTGCCTTTTTGATCGAGCGCTCGATATTGTCGTTGGGCATGTTCGCCGCCTTCGCCTTGGCGATGACGTCGGCAAGTTTGCTGTTCGTCGAGGGGTTGGGATTCCCCTTCGCCGCGACTGCCAGCTCTCTGCCGAGCTTGGTGAAGATCTTGCCCCTTGCGGCGTCCGCCTTGCCCTTCTTTGCTTGAATATTATGCCATTTGCTGTGACCACTCATATGCCATTCTCCTTGTTCTTTTTCAAAAAATACATCAGAATGCCTGCCGAAACGGAGGCGTTCAGGCTCTCGACGCTGCCCTCCATCGGAATGGCGACCGTATGATCCGCCCGCGCGCGCACGGCTTCGGAGAGCCCGTTGCCCTCGTTCCCGATGCAGAGACAGAACCGCTCGGGCGGGACGAACGGGAACACGTTCTCGCCATCCATATCCGCCGCGATCATGGGCACGTCCCCGAGCACGCGCAAGATCTCTTCCCGCGAGCCGCGCATGAGCTTCGTATGGAATACCCCGCTCATCGACGCCCGCACGCTCTTCGGAGCGTAAGGATCGGCGCAGTCCGCAAGATAGATCTCGCGGTAGCCCGCCGCGGCGGCCGTCCGCACGACCGCGCCCACATTGGCGGGATCGGCAAGCCCGTCGAGAAACAGGCAGCAACCCTCCGGCGGCCTCAGATCGTGCTGCGGGATCTTCACTTCCGCGACGACGCCCTGCGGCGTCTTCTCGTCGCAGACCGCGCGGAACGCGTCTTCGCCGAGCAGAACAAGGCTTTCGGGCGCGAAACGGCCCTCGATAAAGGACGTCTCTGTGAGCGGCGGGCGATCTTTCGTTGCGAGAAGGGCGATCCGCACGATCTCCATGCCGCTCTCCATGCATTCGCGGAACATCTTTTCACCTTCGACGAGGAAGGTCCCGCGCTCCCTTCTTCCCTTCTTCTCTTTGAGGGAAGCGAGCTCTTTTACGACGGGATTTTGTTTGGAAACGATGACCATTCCTTGCAAAAAAAGCCTTTTTGCAAAGGCTTTTCTTTCTTACAGTGCGGCTTTCGCCTTCTCGCAGACTGCGGCGAACCCTTCTGCGTCCGAAATCGCGAGATCGGATAAGACCTTGCGGTTGAGATCGATGCCCGCGACCTTCAGCCCGTGCATCAGTTTGGAATAGGAAAGCCCGTTGACCCTTGCGCCTGCGTTGATGCGGGCGATCCAGAGTGCGCGCATATCGCGCTTTCTGCGCTTTCTGCCGACATAGGCATAGCTGAGCGACTTCATCACCGCCTGACGGGCGATGCGATAGTTCTTGCTCTTGCAGCCGAAGTAGCCCTTCGAAAGCTTAAAGATCTTTCTGCGCTTTTTGACAGCGTTTACCGCTCTTTTAATTCTCATCTCACGCTACCTCCGTTAATCCTTATAGGGAATCATCCGCTTCACGGTGTTTTCCTGCGTCTTGGAGACGAGGACGACCTGACGCAGGCTTCTCTTTCTCTTTCTGTTCTTGGTTTCCGCCTTGTGGTTCTTGCCGCCGTGAGGTCTGTTGACCTTCCCCGTGCCGGTGAGCCAAAAGCGCTTCTTTGAACCGCTGTGCGATTTTTGTTTCGGCATACTTTTATCCTCCAAATATTTCACAAAATTATTCACACGGAAGAACTTCCGCGATTTGCCCTTCCGACGATCACTTCTTGGGCGCGAGGATCATGATGATGTTGCGCCCCTCCATGTTCATCGGCTTTTCGATGACGGCGATCTCCTGAAGCCCCGTATAGAAGTTGTTCATGACGTCTTTCGCGAGGTTGGCATGCGCCATCTGCCTGCCGCGCAGGCGGATCGAGACCTTGACCTTGTTGCCGGCGGTCAAAAACTTCGTCGCGGCCTTGGCCTTGACGGCAAGATCGCCCACGTCGATCGTCATCGAGAGCTGCACTTCCTTGAGCTCCACGATCTTCTGGTTGCGGCGATTCTCTTTTTCCTTCTTCGCCTGCTCGAACTTGTACTTGCCGTAGTCCATGATCTTACAGACGGGCGGAACGGCGCCGGGCGAGATCTTGACAAGATCGAGATCCGCCTCCTCCGCAAGCGCGAGCGCTTCGCGCGGGCTCATCACGCCGAGCATTTCCCCCGTCTGCGAGATCACGCGGATCTCGCGGTCACGGATGTCTCCATTCATCTGCGTTTGATTTTTAGCTGCCATATTCCTCTCAGACTACAAAAAATTAGGGATCGCGCAGACAGACGCGATCCCGATAAATCCCTCTGAAAAGTGCGCGGGGAAACCCGCGGAATTCCGGAATTGATCGACCCGTAGAGCTTGCCGCTTTGCGGAGAGAAGGTTCGCTTCTGCTTTGACGATGCTATATTATCATCTTTTTGCCCGCTTGTCAAACGTTTTTGCGGGTTTTTCGGAAAATTTGTGTTCCCCGCCTCAGAAGATGGTCTTTTCGTCGTTCTCCTTCTTGCAGAGGGCGAAAAATTCCTCCTTCTTCATCGAGCCGATGTCCCCCGCGGAGCGCTTGCGCACCGAGACCGTGCCCGACTCGACTTCCTTATCGCCGACAACGAGCTTATAGGGCACCTTCTCGTTCTCGGCGTCGAGGATCTTTCTGCCGATCTTCTCGTTGCGGTAGTCCGCCTCGGCGCGGAGGCCGAGCAGGGCGAGCTCCTCGACGAGCTGTTTCGCATAGTCGGCGGCTCTGTCCGTGATGGGGAGCACTTTGACCTGCACGGGCGCAAACCAGAGCGGGAACGCGCCCGCGTATTTTTCGATGAGGAAGGCGAGCGTACGCTCATAGCAGCCGATGGACGAGCGGTGGATGACATACGCCGTCTGCTTGCTGCCGTCCGCGTCGACGTATTCCATCTGGAAACTGTGCCCCGCCGCAAAGTCGATCTGGATGGTGATGAGCGTGTCCTCTTTCCCGAACACGTTTTTGATCTGCACGTCGAGCTTGGGGCCGTAGAACGCCGCCTCGTCGAGCGCCTCCACATAGTCGAGCCCCAAATCGTCGAGGATGACCTTCATCATCGCCTCGGTGTTGTCCCACGCCTCGTCGTCGTCGATATACTTGTCCGAGCCCTTCTTGCGGCGGGAGAAGCGGAAGGTGACGTCCTCCCGCATGCCGAGGCAATCGAGAATGTAGTAGGAGAGGTCGAGGCAGCGCTTGAACTCCTCTTCGACCTGCTCCTTCGTGCAGATGATGTGCCCGTCGGAGAGGGTGAACTGCCGCACGCGGATGAGGCCGTGCATCTCGCCCGACGCCTCTTTGCGGAATTCCGTCGCCGTCTCCGAATAGCGGCAGGGAAGATCGCGGTAAGACTTGAGCCCGTTCTTATAGATCTGATATTGGAAGGGACAGGTCATCGGGCGGAGCGCCATGATCTCATCGCCCTTGTTGACGGGCTCGCCCTTGTCGTCGATCTCACCGAGAATGAACATCTTGTCGCGGTAATGCGCCCAATGCCCGGAGATCTTGTAGAGATCGCTCTTTGCCATGTTGGGCGTCTTGGTGATCATGAATCCGCGCTTCGCCTCTTCATCCTCCACGAAGCGGGAGAGGATCTGCAGGATCTTCGCACCCTTCGGCATGAGAATGGGCAGCCCCTGCCCCACGACGTCGCTCGTCATGAAGATGCCGAGATCCCGCCCGAGCTTGTTGTGGTCGCGCTTTTTGGCCTCTTCGAGCATGCGGAGATACTCGTCGATCTCCTCTTTCTTGGAGAACGCCGTGCCGTAGATGCGGGTGAGCATCTTCTTATTTTCGTCGCCGCGCCAATACGCGCCCGTGATGGAGAGCAGCTTGAACGCCTTGATCTTGCCTGTGGAGGGAAGATGCGGCCCGCGGCAAAGATCGGTGAAATCGCCCTGCTTGTAGAAGGAGATCGTCTCCCCCGCGGGAAGGTCTTGTATGAGCTCCACCTTGTAATTCTCATGGCTCTTGCTCATATATGCGATCGCCTCGTCGCGCGGCAGTGTGAACCGCTCGATGGGCAGATTGCTCTTGATGATCTTTTTCATCTCCGCTTCGATCTTCTCGAAGTCGTCCATCGTGATGGGCGTCTTGAAGTCAATATCATAGTAGAATCCGTTGTCGATCACGGGCCCGATCGCAAGTTTGCTCGTGGGGTAGATGGTCTTGATCGCCTGCGCGAGCACATGGGCGCAGGTATGGCGGTAGACTTCGAGCCCCTCGCGGTCCTTCAGCGTGACGATCTCGAGCGCGTCCCCTTCGTTCAAAGGCGCGGAAAGATCGACAAGGACCCCGTTGACTTTGGCGGCGACCGCCGCGCGCGCAAGCCCCTCCGAAATCGCCTTTGCGGCGGTCATGCAGGTGGCCCCTGCCTCGAGTTCAAGCGGATCTCCGCTTTTGAGTATCACTTTCATTTCAGTTACGCTCCTTGTCCTTTTTGGGTATTTTTGCGGGAAAAATCCCGTATTATGTCTGACATAGTACTATGCAAAACGGCAAAAAACAAAAAACGCCTTAAAATTCCGCTCTGTACGGAAGTTTTAAGGACGCATTTTTTTGCGCGGTTCCACCTTAATTGCCGGAGGGAGCTCCCCCCGACCGCTTTGATTCAAATTTACCGATCCCGGAAAGCGGTTTCGCATCCCCGCCCCTCTTGCGGACCTTTCAGCCGAGGGTTCGCTCTCTGGAAAGAGGCGGGCGGGCGCTACTTGTCTTTCGGTTGGTATTATAGCGCATCCGCCGATCTTTGTCAAGAGAATACGGCGCGTTCCGCATAATATTTTTGCAGAAAATCTTCCAGGGAGTCCTCTACCTTGCCGAGACAATAGACGAAGCCCGCGTCGGAGAGCATGATCTCCGTCTCGAGGTCCTCTTCCCCCATGAGACGGCTGCGCCGAAGGGGCACGAAGTTCTCGCCATAGACGGCGTTGCCCTTCACATAGATCTTGCGGCGGCTCTCGCCCACGAGAAAATCGCAGAAGTGCTTCAGATCGCCCGAAGAAAACGAGACGGGAATATAGTCGACGATCTTCGCCCATTTTTCGCGCAGCATCCCGAGGCGGAAGTTGTAGAATCCGTCGATGGAGTACTGCTCCGTTCCCTCAATCTTGCGGCGGATGAAGGCGCGGTCGCCCTCGAAGTCGGCAGCGATCAGCGCCGCGCACAACAGCCGTTTCTCCTTCTTCGGCAGGCAGACATTGAGCTTCCCGCTCAAAAATCCGTATTTGTATCCGATCCCGATGATCTCGGAGATGCGGTCTATGAGCTGCGCTTTTACGAGCGCCTCGTCCCTCCCCGCATGGATCCTGATCGCCGCGCGCTCCCCGCCGAGCAGCAGCTCCTCCGCGCCGCCCGTGTGGACCAGGACCTCTGCGAGCGTATTATAGAGATAGGTGATATATGGGCTCTTTTCCAGCCGTTCCGATACGGTGATCAAGTTCACAACCTTATTGTATGCCGATTGCGATGATTTATTTACGCGAAAATGCCTTCCGCTACGCGGCGGAACAATTTCTCTTTCCGCCGCGCGCTCCCCGGCTACAGGGCGTTTTGAGCGGTTTTCCCGCCCGAAGCCGCGTAAAATGCGCCGAAACGGCCATACTGATCTTGTCCGAGCCGTCAACTCCTTGCTAAACAAGGATCGTCAATCAACCGGACGCGGCGGCGGTCTATGCCGCTTTAAGGACGGAGCGGAAGGATTTTCCCTTCCGCTCTTTATCTTTGTCGTTTCACTTGACTTTTGCAAAAAAGTAGGGTAAAATGAGTGCGTATTCTCTTCAGGAAGGCGCTATATTATGGATATGAAAGAAGTGGAACGCAAGTGGCAGGCACGCTGGACAAAAGAAAAGCTCAACGAGTTCGATGAAAAGAGCACGAAGCCCAAAAAGTATGTGCTCGAGATGTTCTCCTACCCCTCCGGGGCCAAGCTGCACATCGGGCATTGGTTCAATTACGGCCCCGCCGATTCCTACGCGCGGTTCAAGCGCATGCAGGGCTACAATGTGTTCCAACCGATGGGATTCGACGCCTTCGGGCTCCCCGCGGAAAATTATGCCATCAAGACGGGCGTCCATCCCAAGGATTCCACCGAAAAAAACATCGCGACCATGGAGGAACAGCTCCGCGCCATGGGCGCCATGTTCGATTGGTCGAAGGAAATCAAGACCTGCGAAGAAAACTACTACAAGTGGACGCAGTGGATGTTCCTTCAGCTATATAAGAAGGGTCTCGCCTACCGCAAGGAGGCCCCCGTCAACTGGTGCCCCTCCTGCGCGACCGTGCTCGCAAACGAACAGGTCGTGGACGGCCGCTGCGAGCGCTGCGACTCCGTCGTCGTGAGAAAGAACCTCACCCAATGGTTCTTTAAGATCACCGAATATGCCGAAGAGCTCTTGAGCGGGCTCGAGACCCTCGATTGGCCCGAAAAGACCAAGCTCATGCAGAAGAATTGGATCGGAAAGTCGACGGGCTGCGAGATCGAGTTCGACTGCGAGACGGGCGACAAGATCCGCGTGTTCACGACGCGCTGCGATACGGTGTTCGGCGTCACCTATGTCGTGCTCGCGCCCGAGCATCCCCTCGCCCGCAAACTGACGACGGCGGGCCAGCGCGAAGCCGTCGAAAAATACATTCTCGAGGCGTCCAAGGCGACCGAGATCGACCGCCTGTCCACGACCCGCGAAAAGACGGGCGTGTTCACGGGCAGCTACTGCATCAACCCCGTCAACGGGAAGCGGGTCCCCGTCTATCTTGCGGACTATGTGCTCGCCTCCTACGGCACGGGCGCCGTGATGGCGGTCCCCGCGCATGACGAACGCGACTACGTCTTCGCGACGAAGTACGGCCTCCCCATCGAGAAGGTCATCGAAAACCGCGACGGAGAGACGGTCCTCCCCTTCTGCGAGGACGGCATCGTCGTCGGCGCGATCAACTTCGACGGGCTCTGCGGCGAAGAGGCGCGCGACGAGATCGCCAACCACATCGCAAAGCTCGGAAAGGGCGGCAAGAAGGTCAACTACCGCCTCCGCGATTGGCTGGTCTCCCGCCAGCGCTATTGGGGGGCGCCCATCCCGATCGTCTACTGCCCCCACTGCGGCACCGTGCCCGTTCCCGAAAAGGATCTGCCCGTGAAACTTCCCTATGATGTGGAGTTCCGCCCCGACGGCAAGTCTCCGCTTGCGAAGCATGAGGGATTCATGCACACGACCTGCCCCGTCTGCGGCGGCGAAGCGACGCGCGATCCCGATACTCTCGATACCTTCGTCTGCTCGAGCTGGTACTATCTCCGCTACGCCGATCCCGAAAACGACCGCGCGCCCTTCTCGAGGGAGGCGGTGGACAAGCTCCTGCCCGTCGATACCTATGTCGGCGGCGCGGAACATGCCTGCATGCACCTGCTCTATGCGCGGTTCTTCACCAAGGCGCTCCGTGACATGGGGTACCTCGACTTCGACGAGCCCTTCAAGCGGCTCGTCCACCAGGGGGTCATCCTCGGTCCCGACGGCAACCGCATGAGCAAATCGCACGGGAATATCGTCTCCCCGGACGAATATGTGGAGGAATACGGCTCCGACGCCTTCCGCCTCTATCTCATGTTCGGATTCTCCTACACCGAGGGCGGACCGTGGAGCGACGACGGCATCAAGGCGATCGCCCGCTTTATGGACCGCGTCGAGAAGATCACCCTGAAAGTGCGCGATTACCCCGAGACGAACGAACCCTTCGGCGCCGAAGAGAAGGCGCTCGACTATGCCCGCAACTATGCGATCCAGCACGTCACGAAGGATCTCGAGGCGTTCTCCTTCAATACCGCGGTCGCGCGGATGATGGAACTCGTCAACAGCGTCTATAAATATGACGCGCTTCCGCAGAAGAACACGGCGCTCCTCAAGGCGACGGTCAGGGACTTCCTGCTCCTGCTGGCGCCCTGCGCCCCCCACTTCTGCGAAGAGCTCTGGGAACAGACGGGCGGAAAGGGCTTCATCTTCGAGGAAAGCTACCCCGTGGAAAATCCCGCGGCGCTCATTCTCGACGAGACGGAATACGCGGTGCAGCTCAACAGCAAGATCGTCTGCAAGGCGATGATCCCGAGCGGCGCTTCGAATGAGGAGATCGAGGCGCTTGCGCTCGCGCTCCCCGAAGTGCGCGAAAAGCTCGGCGGCAAGACGCTCAAAAAGTGCATTGTCGTGCCCAAACGGCTCGTGAACCTGATCGTCGGATAAATGTTAAAAACGACCGCCGCACCCGAAGAAGTTTCTTCGGGCGCGGTTTTATTGTCCGCCGGAATACAGAGCCGAACGGCACGGCGCAAAATATTTTTCATGAAAACATCATTTCGATATGGAAAACGGTTGCTTTTTCCGCGGGATTCGTGTAAAATAGACATGTTCTTTGCAGGGATGTCCGAGAGGCTTAAGGAGCACGATTGGAAATCGTGTGTAGGTCAAAAGCTTACCGGAGGTTCGAAT
>CANROI010000019.1 GCA_947632165.1 uncultured Clostridia bacterium | reverse complement strand
CACGTCCTCGCACGCCTCTCCGCTATGTGTTTCCGTGCAGACATGTCGGATTTTGACGCATGCCGCCCGCTTCGCAAAGGTATGCACCGCCGCCCGCACCTGCGCTTGGTCGTATGTACTCCCTCCAAATGGCGTGAAAATCGTCTGCCATGAATTGAGGAGCTTTGCTTTCGTATACCCTTCCTCTGCTTGCGGCGTCGGCTTTTTCTTCACTCTCCCAAAAATTCGCGCCGCCAGGCTGCGGCGTTCCGTTTCTTCTTGCTTCATTCTTTACCCCACGAAATACATATAGTCCTCGAAATATCGGACATAGATCACCCAAGCATTGAGGAGACTCACCGCCCCGTCGATGCGCCTTTTTTCTTTGATTTTTACGGGCTGGATATTGTTGAGCCCCGTCTTTTTCACGCCCGTATTCGTTAAGCACCATAAGAGAATCGGGTTCGCGTTATAGTTCACCATATGTGCCGAGATGGCAGCTCCCATTTCTCTCATCGGCTGCGCCCAAGTGAACGGTCCTTGCGCGACGGGTTCCATTACGAACCCCTCGTTTTTCATCTCGTCCACCCAATATCCCGCAAGGGCTCTATCATATCCGACTTTATAGACGTCTATTTTGAGCTCATCGCGCATCTTGCAAAACCACGCCGTGACGTCCGAAAAATTGACACGGTTTCCTTCGCAAATCGTAAGAAACCCGCGCTCCGCCCATTTCCTGTATGGAGCTTCTTTTTCGGAGCTTGCCTCTACAAGTTCAACCCGCTTTTCGGGCAAGAAATATTGCTGCAACACATAGACGACGGGATCGCCCTTCTTCCGAATGAGGAGCGTTGCTGCCGTCAAATCCGTCGTCGCGGAGAGATCGCAGCCGCCGATCGCGTATGTATCATAAACGTCTGCTTCCGTGAAAGTCGCATCGTTTTTGCACTCGTCGTATGGAAGCCAAGAAGCGATTTCATTTCCGCGCACGTTGAAATCTTTGCATAGAATCCCGGGAAGCCGCGCGGCATCCCGTTTTGCTCGCTCTACTTGTTGGGCGAGCTTGTCATATTCCTTGATCGTCCCAAGCCCGGGATTTGCCTTTGCCCAGCACCTTGGATCTGTCCACTCCTCGCGTGCGTCGAGCTCGTAGAGGATCGGAAGGAAATGCTCATCTATGAGCTTTCCGTCTTCCGTGAGCTCTCCGTCCGCCACTCGGATTGCATAATCATACAGTTCATCATAAATCCCTTCGCGCACCGTCCCCGCCGTCGTGATCATGACGATGATCGGCTGCCGCCGAGCGGTCGTCGATTGCTTCATGACCTCATAGAGAGCGCGGTCGCGGATCGCATGAAGCTCGTCGATAATAACGCCGTGAGCATTCAAGCCGTCGAGTGTGTTGCTGTCCGATGCGAGAGCTTGAAAAATGCTTGCCGTGAGCGGGAAATAGATGTCGCTTTGCCGCTTCTTCAAGAGGGCGTTGAGCTCGGGAGACTGCCGCATCATGTTGAACGCTTCCGTGAAGGTCTTCCTTGCTTGGTCTTTCTTCGTCGCGACAACGTAAACCTCCGCCGCCCCTTCGTCGTCCGATGTAAGAAGATAGAGCGCGATCGCCGCGAGGAGCGTCGTCTTCCCGTTCTTCCGCCCGACGAGGAAAAGCGTCTCGTTGAATCGTCGGAATCCGTTCTTCTTTTGTTTGAAGCCGAACAGGGCTTGAATGAATGCCTTCTCGAACAGTTCAAGAAGGAGCGGCGCGCCGCGAACGCCCTGCGATTGACGGCAAAATTCCTCGATGAATTCAATCGGACGCGACGCTTCCTCTTCGTCGAAATAATAAGCATAGCCCTCGGGCGGGCTCTCGATCTCGTCGAGAAGGCGTCGATATACTTTCCGCACGCGGCGGCTCGTGACGATCTCTCCGCGCTCGATCGCCTCGACGTAGAGCTTGATATAATTCATTTCTCTTTACTTCTGTTCACAAACTTTGCGAGCTTGCTCCCAGGCGCGGGCTGGTCGCCGTTCGTCTCCGCGAAGACTTCATCGAGGAGCTTCACGGTCGCCGTGTAGTTCTTAATCATAGCGTTGTATGTCGTGAGAAGAGGATGAGCGCGGTCGATCTCATATTCCCCTTGACGCATCTTCACCATTTGCCCCTCTTCTCGGATCTTCGTTTCCATACTTTCAAGCGAAACAACCATAAATGCCGCCCGCTCGATGAGTTTTGTCAGTGAATTTTTCCTGTTTACAGGCAAATCTTTGTATAATTTTTTGATGCGCGCCGTCTCTTTTTTGATCCTTGTCTCCTCTGTTTCGACCTTCTTTTCTTTCCCCATTATATTGCCCTCCGCCGCCCGTCCCAAAGATAGGGGGGGATATGTGTGCAAAGTGAGTTATAAACGAGTCCCCGCGTCGGTACGGAAGCGCGCAAAAATTTTTCTCACCCCTGGGGGGGATCAAATTCAATTTCCGCCTCGTCGCTTTCGTTTTCCGCCGCGGCTTTGATGATGATGCCGACGATATTCAATGGCGTCAAGATGATCTCCGCTCCTTCCACATCCGTAAAGGTTATCGCGTCGCCCTTCGCATATGCTTCCCGAAGTGTTTTAGGAAGCGAAGAGCCGCCCGCAATCACAAATTCGTATGATCCATGCGTCGTCATGATTGAGATGTTATATCTCATGCCTTACCCCTTTTTGACGAGATTCCCCGCCTCGTCGAAATATAGTCCTTCCGCCGCCGCTTCTCCCGAAAGATGCTCCTCGTCGTGACACTTCTTGCAAAGCGTTTCCGCGAGCTCCATGTTGAGGGAAACGTCGGGATCGTTTATGTTCTCCTCCGTCAAATACACTTTGTGATGCACGATCTTCCCCGGGCGTCCGCATCGGACGCAAAGAAAATTGTCGCGCTCCATGATCAATTGACGAAATTTCAACCATGCCGCCGAGCCGTAAAACTCGCGAGCCCAACTTTTCATATTTCCCCTCAAATAGAATGCGGACGGCTGATCTCCGTCCGCAAACACGAAACTTTCGAAGGACACTGCGATGCAAGATCGTCCCTCTTTTGCACTCTACCATTTTACACCCCTCGGACGGAAAAAACCATACAGTGATTTTTCAATTTTTCCGCTTCCTTTTTTGCTCCATTTCGACGCGCTTCCCATAGTAGAGAAGGGCAAATGCAGATACGGCTTCGTTCCGCTTTGTGTAGACGGTCGTCACGCTCCAAACGTCGATTTTCTCTGCGATCTTTTCTTTTGAAAGCCTTCCCCAATACCAGCATTTCAAGAGCGTGCGGAGCTTCTCATCGGTAATCGCATCGACGCACGCTTTGATCTCCGCGAGCTCCGCCGCCGCATTCTCGATGCTCGAAATGAGTTCCGCGAGAGCGCAGACTTCATTGATCGCTTCTCCATAGAATGACGCCTTCGTATATGAGCGAGAAAAATCCGTTCCACGTGGCACGGACGGTCCAATGCGTTTTAAGAGCCGTTCCTTCCGCCTCGTCATTTGCTTGATCGCCTCTTCTTTTTTCGGGACGGAATAGAGAAGATTTTCCGCTTCCTTGAAATAGTCCACCATAAATTTACCTCCGCAAAGTGAATAGCTTCTCAATCACCGTTTTTTGATCTTTCTTTTTGGGCGAGATCGTCCGCACCTGTTCGCGCTCCCAAATAACCCCGAAATCTTTGGGGATTTCTGTTGACGAGACTTTACCGTCCCGCACGGCGCGCTTTTCTCCTTCTTCTTTTGCAAATTGAAATCTTTTCGGTAAAAACGAGCACATATGTAATATCCCCCATCGCTTTCCGAAAAGTAATTGTCTGCCTCTGCGAAAATGTATCCCTCGTATAGTTTTTCGTATGCGGCACGATCTTCGGAATCCCGCCAAAGTTCTTCGACACGCTTTTGCGAGAGCCGACCGTCTCTGATCGTCGGCTGCGGGTGAATGAGGTTCTTTGAGGCATTGAACGCCTTAAAGTAGATTGACTGCTTCACCATGTAACGCCCCTTGCCAATGAGCCCCGTCTCATTGAATTGAAGCGGCGAGACCTTGATCAAACCTTTTCCCCAAATTCTTCCAAGCTCTTTGATGTCAATTCCGCCCGAAATGACGAGGTGATGATGAAATCTTCCTTTTTGAGAGCCTTTTTCGGTGACGGCAATGTATTGCAACTCTCCAAGTCCCCGCCTTTCCCTTGCCCGTTTGAGGCGGCGGAGAAAGTTTTGCAAACTTTTTAGGGCAGCGGCATCCTCCGCGGGATTGTCTTTGTAGGTGAGATCAAGAGAAAGATCTTCTTCCGTGAAATTTGCATTGAGAAGGCGAACAAGTTTATTCTCTGTATTCTTTCGATTGATTCTCTTGACCCCTTCGGGCGTTGGTCTTGCCTTTTTGCGTCTTCCCTTCAAGGGCTTCCCGACAATGCGGCAAGGATAGATGTATACTTCTTTGTAGTCTCCGCATTGATATATTTTTTCCCGATAAATTCTTCTCATGAGCGTCACCCTTTTTCCTCTGCTTGGTCGTTTAGTTATTATCCATTTCGAGCTTTAATTTTTTCGCGGCACGCGTCTTCCCGCCGCCTGCCGCAACGCCTTTTCGTGCGTTTTGGGTTTCGCCCCGCGATATTCATAGACGCCTTTTACAATGCTCGACATCTATGAGGAAGGTCGTTTTTTCTTTCTCGCGAAAAAAGTCTTGCCGTCTGTTTTTTCGGTGATGATGCAATTTCGAAAAATCCTTGTAAGCTCTTTCTCTGTGATCTGCCGTTTCGTTTCCAACGGTATCGACGGCGTTCGTGAGCAGTATTGCGTTGCGAAGTCCCAAATCGGAAGAGGAATTTCTTCTCCGCTTGAAAGGACGACAAGATCGCAACATAGCCGAATGACTGCCTTTTGCCCGTACTTACAACAAAGAAGCGAAAATCTTTCCTTTTGCTCTTTTTCGGAAAGATCATGAAGCGCCGCGATGCGATGAAGCACTTCTTCCTTTTCTTGAATACATCCGTGAAACCTTTTACTGCTTTGTTCGGAAATTGTCTTGCTCATTGATAACGCATGTCCCATCTTTTGACTTCCCTCTTCGGCGCGAAAGCGTGGCAAGGCTCTTTTTTATCCTTCTTTTCCGCCGCCTTCAAAGTCTCTTTTCCCGTTTCCCAATAAGCATTATCTTCCGCCATGAACTTTGCCATAGTGAGCGACCCGCAGGGTGGCATATCAAAATTTTTTCCGCCTGGTTTTTTCGAACGATACTTCACCCAAAACCTCTTCGTGCCGAATCTACGAGATTCTCTAATCGTAAAAGTTCCGTTCTCTCCCTCTGCGATATGTAACGTGCTTTTTTGCCTTTCCCACTTCATTTTTTTGCTCATTCCTATATCTCCTTTGCCGCTCTCTCCTCCCACGGGAGCTTGTCCTGCCGAAAGTCGTCGCCCATGAGTTGGCGCAGGCTCTCCTTCATAAATACCGCGCTCCCGCGCTCGTCTGCTTGCCGCACAAGGTCGTCGATCCATGTCTTTTGAGGAATGACTTTGCCCTTGCGGTTACCCGTCTCCGCGCCGATGATGATAGCCTTCTGGAATGAATCCCACGGCAATACAATCGGCTCTAAAATAGGCTCAATGCTGTAAAAGTCAACCTTGTCTCTCACGCTGTCCGCTTGCGTCTGCGTCGTTATGGAAATTCCGAAAAACAAATTTCCGTTGTAGACGAAACCCTTCCTTCGGTCTTCGGAAAGAATCTTCATGAGCTTTTTGGAAAGCAAATCTGGACGTTTTGTCAAGGCGATATATTTATGCTGCGGGTTCGCTATTATGGCGTCGAGGACCTGTTCGATCCACTCCTGCCGCCAAGTGCCGATGTCGCTCATGCTGTCGATAAAAATGCTCTTTGGAGTATGCTCGTAAAACGATTTGAGCCTTTCGGGGAAAAACTGCGGCTTGTCCCAGTCTGGAATCCACTTGAAGCGCTTGTTTAGCTTTCTTGCATAGCAGTATTCACAGCCGTTCGGACAGCCCACAACGGGATTCACGGTGCAGTCGCACCAATCGATCTTAGTCTTATTCATGCCTCTACCCCCTGTGCCATCTTCTCAAACGCTTCGGCAAAGTGCCTTGCCCGAGCTCCGATGTCGTTTAAGCTCGTCCGCCCGTTCGCATATTCGAATGTTTTGAAACATGCTGCGATCTCTTTCGCGTGATCCTTGCCGAACTTCTTAAAATCTCCGTCAAAGTCAGCATTCAGAGATTCCTGGGTAGTCCCGAAAAGATAAAGACATCCAACAACGTCGTTTCCGTCCTCATCCCGCAGCCCGTACATTCCGCTTCCGAGAAGTAGATTACAGAACTGCGCAACCTTCTTGTTGTCGCTTGCAATAAAACACTTATCGCTTGGATTGATGATTTCATATTTCATGATCTTACCACCGTCTTTTCTTGATCAATCTTCCACCCCATAGCGCGAGCGATGATGAGGAAAACGTAATACGGCTGAATCGAAATCAAAACCACTTTCATCCTTCTTCCTCCTTGTCATTTTCCCTCGAAGAAAGATTCCCGCAAGGAAGATCATTGAGCTCGGGGAAGTGCTTCAATGTCCATAGCGCGCCGAACATATTCCATAAAAATGCCCTGTCATGCGTCTCATCCGTATCCCCGCGAAGTACTTTGAGATAGTGTCTCACCCCGCTGTCGATAAAACAATGAATCGGCATCCCGTTTTCCCAATTCCTTTCCGCATACTTCTTCGCGCCTTCTTCATAATGAATGGAAAGCTCCAAGATCGCCGTCCAAACGTCTCCGTTCCACCGCGTCGAAATGAATAATTTGATTGCATATTCAAGAGATTTCGTAGTTCCGTCTCGAATAAAATCCTCGACCGCGCTGAGCACGGGCTCTTGAAAGGTTTCGCCGATCACGTCGAGCGGCAAGAGATCGCACCGCCCCTTCCCTTCCGTGATGTCGCGCACCGCGCCCGTTTCAAATTCTTTTCTCGTTCCACTGTCCAAAATCATTCCTGCTTTTCTCCTTGTTTGATTTTCCTTAATACCGAATAAAATCTTCTCCGTAAATTCTGTTTACTTCTTCAAAGACATGCCGCATACCTAACCCTTCTTTGGTCGGTTTCCACAGCCCGTCGGTGTCGTAGCCGCCGCCCTCCATGCAGTACTCGTACTGTCTCGGGTGGGTTCGCTTCAATCGCTCAAAGCGGCTCTCGCCCTTTTCGAGATGCGCACCGCAGCCGCAGAAGATACAGCCCGTTCTATCAAGCCCTGTTGTACAGAGTTTCCCGCCGCAGTCGCAGAGAGTGTCGGCATACTCCGCGCCCTCGTGCTTGTAAACAACATCCCCGTAGACGGTCGCGATCCGCACATTGTAGGCTTTTATGTAGGATAGAACGTCCTGCTCCGTCCAAAAGCTCATGGGCTTTGAAACGCCTGCGTTGAAGGCATTGCACCCCGTTTTGAGCCACGCCTTCTTTCTGCGCTCGCTTTCATCGGCAGTCGTCGCGACTATATACACCACACCAGCCTTTCTCTTGTATTCATTAAGGGTGCGTTCTTTCATAATTTCGCAACACTGCGCTGAAATATTGAAGTCAATGCCAACAAGAGGCTTATACTTTCCGTACATATTCTGTTTGATCTCGTGCGGCTTTCCTCTGCTGTCTTTCCCGTCGAGATAGAATAACGCCCATTGACTTCCTTTCCGAGCGTATTCTATACAATTAGCGACATCCTTCCCGATAATCGGATAGCCGTATTTGCGTATCACCTCATCAAAGCGCATTTTCGGGCGCACCATTATCACGTCGCCGAACGACTTGACGAACGCTCTGATTTCTGGGTATTCCAAGCCCGTGTCCGCAAAGACTTTCTGAATCGGCAAGCCCATTCCCGAGATGATATGCGCGAGGACCGTGCTGTCCTTGCCGCCGCTGAATGAGAGATAAACGCCGCTCACACCGTAGTAGTCCACCCACTCGCGGATGCGCTGTTGAGTTCTGCGTATCTTCATGTCAAGCGGTAGCGCTTGCAATGTCCTCAATTCATCTATGGTAGGCATATCCCCTCACCCCTTCCTTGTGAAATTTTCATTTGTACCGATGAAAGCCTTCTTTTTATGATTTGGCAATACCTTCTAAGACATAGAGAATATTCGGAAGCGCCATTCCGTTCCCCCACATTTTGTATTCTGGGGCGTCTGCATGATGGACGTCCGCGCACCACCAATCTGGCATACCTTGTAGCCGCGCACATTCGGTCGGTGTGAGGCGGCGGACGTAAACATAGATGACAATCGCCTCCTCTGCCGCGTCAAGCGTTCCTGCCGTGTTTCCGTTGATACCGATAAATAGCGCCTGTTCGTCGTACATACAATTAAGCGCGCCCGCCTTTTCGTGCAGTCTAAGCTGGTAGGCTTGTCCGTTACCGATCGCAAAGCAAACTGCGCCAGGACCTTTGCCTGTCAACGCGAACGCCGTCTTTTTGTCCACTCCAAAGTCGTACTTTGCATTCACGCCTTGATTGAATGCAGCGTAGTCTATGTAACATATACCAAGCATTCCTTGTCCGTTTTTGCTGTTGCCCGCCGACAAACAGGGTGTTATGCCGTCTTGATGGATAGGGTCTTGCAAAAGATTAAAAGCAATGACCACCGCCGTGTAGTCCGTTATTCTGTCCTCGTGGTCGCCCGTGAGGGTCGGAACAACTTTACCATCACCGTTGCCTCGGGAATCGTAGACATACGCACCGTCGTATGGCATAAGTTCGCCCTCATGGAATATCCCCATTCCGTGGATTTCGTCAATCGTCAGTTTCCCCTGCAAGCAAAGCGCGATTTTGAGTAGCGTCGGCAGCTCTTTCCCACGATTTACGGCTCTCCTCAAAACGCCTCTGCAAGCCGTCGCGCTTAAATAGTATTTCGGCGGCGCGTTCTCCTCTAAAATCTGCGACAAGGTAGATTCTTCTGCGTCTCTGGGGACTCCCCAAAATTGAGCGTCGAGGGTTCTCCAAGCAAGGGAAAAGTCATCTCCCATGATACTCCCGCAAGATCTCCACTTCCCGCCCGAAGGTCGAGGAACATCGGAAGTGCCGTCTTTGACGCGGACGATCTCTTCAAGCACTTTTCGGAAATCCTCGCCTTTGTTGGAGCTGAAAGCCCCTGGGACGTTTTCCCATATGATGTATCGAGGAAACTCATTTGCTGTTGCATGACGCATCTCCTTTATCACTCGTATTGCCTCCATAAAGAGGCTTGACCGTTCGCCTTCAAGCCCTGCGCGCTTTCCCGCGATGGAAAGATCTTGGCAGGGGCTTCCAAATGTGATCACGTCCACGGGCTCGATCTTTGCGCCGTCGATTTTCATGATGTCCCCAAGCTGCTTGCAATTCGGAAAGCGTTTTGCCGTAACTGCAAGCGGGAACTTTTCGATCTCCGAGCTCCAAAAAGGCGTGATCCCGCAAAGCTCCGCCGCAAAACAGCACGTTCCCGCGCCGTCAAACAGACTTCCGAGTTTCATTCGTCCACCTCTACGCCGTATTTTTTATCAAGCTCCTCAATTGCTTTTTCCGAAGCACAAAGCACCTTCGCGATCGCTTGCATGACCGACCTCGCACGGATAGGTCCAATGTCCTCAGCACTCTGCAATGCTTTTTCAAGGGCGGCGGGAAATGCTTCGGCGGCTGTCACGGATGCAGCCCCCGCCTTATATGCCTTTTGATATAGCCCCGCCGCCCACCTCGACATTTCCTCATAGGTCATCTTTTTAATGTCCCCGTATGCCGCCAACGATAAATTAAAACTCTTCATGACGTTCTCCCTTGTCGAGCTCTTCGTTCGAAAACAATTCTTTTAAGCCGATTTTGATTTTTCTTCCTCTTCCTCTTCTTCTTCGCATGAGCAGCAAGCCATGCGATCCTCTTGCATGAGCCTATAATTACGAGCTCGTCTATTGGCGAAGCGAGTTGTTTTGCTATTGTCGAAGCGAGTTGTTCTGCTGCGGCGCATATCTGTCTGCAAGCTTCATTTACTATTGCAAACGCCTTGCATAACGCTTCAAATCCCTCTTGATTTTGACCGTTAAGATCTATTCGCTTCGTGCTCTTCAATGCGCATTGGGATTCTTGTTGCATTCCGTGCATTTTAGAATCTCCTTATTCGGCTTTACTTCTTTCCCACGCTCTTTTGATCGCTTTTTGCGAGCTGATTTTAAGCCTCTCCGCCTCTGCGATCACTTTGATCTTTCTCTCCGCCTCCTCTGCACGGCTCTTTGCTTTCAGCCATGCAACGGTAAGCCCCACGATAAGGATCACAGCCAACGCAAGCCCCGCCAAATTGATAATAAGTAAAGTTACAATATCCATTTCACTCCTCCTGCGCCTTGTCTTTTTCGGTCTCTGCGACGTTCACTTGCTTCGCTGCCTTCATGAGCATAACAAGAGCCGCTGCTTCGGGAGCTTTGCGCATAATGTCCTTCAAATTGTTTTCAGTGGCGCGAATGTGATTCGCGATTCGAGCGGCATTTGTCTTATTACACATAGTCATCGTTTGCGTATATGTCCCCTGATCTGCGATAAGCGTGAAAAACTCAGTCTCAATTACCTCCGTTTCTTGCCCTTCGATCTCAATCGTGATCTTTGCCTTGCGTGTTTCCTTGTTCTGTTCCGTGTTTTGTTCCATTTCTTGATCTCCTTAATCAATTTCTTTTTGTAATGCCGACAGGATCTCGGTGTCGCCCGATTCCGCGACTACTTGCGCCGCCGCCCGAAAGGCGTGAAGATACGCCGTCCCGACCTTGTTCGACTTCTTGATGATCTTCTTCAAAGTGTTTGAATCAAGGCGAAAACGCATTGCTGCCGAAAGCGTTGTCGTCTGCCCCATCGTCAAAACGATCGTTTCCGCCTCCCCCTCTTTGATCGCATACGGGGAATCAAAGAGGCTTTGTTGCTGCGATGCAGGGGTAAGTTCTACCGAGATCGGATAATGAAGCACATCGATCTTTGCCTTGAAGCAAGTCTCTTCCCGCAAAAACGTTTTGAGATCTTCGAGCGCGGATTCATACTCGCCGATCGCCGCCTCCGCGACCGCCTTCACATAATCCATGCGGAACTTTCCTTCATCGCTTTCCGCTTTCCCTTCTTCCTTGTCATCTTTCTTTTTTCTTTCCACTTCGTTTTACTCCTTTGAAAAATTTTGCATCCTCGATCACGAGTTCTGAAAACTTAGGCACATTACCTTTCCTTTGCAATGCTTCTATCTTTTCGATGATAGCCACGAGCAAGTTAAGTTCTTCCCTGTCACATACAAATATCAAATCGGAATAGAGTTCGGCAAGAGCATACTTGCAAAATTCATTTTTATCGCTTTCAAAAAGTGTCCTCAATTGTTCGCGTTTTTCTTTTGCTTCTTCCTTATCTCTGTCGTTCAATATTTCATCCATTGACACCATCTCCTTTTTTATTCAGTCCTTCTTTTGCACGCTCCTCCGCTTCCCATTGAGCATAAGCCTTTTGGATCTCGGGATTTTTGAAAGCCCTTTCTGCCAATCTTAATAGGTTAGCAGCGCAACGTTCCATGTCTTTTTTCGAGATTTTTGCAACATCTATTTCAAATGCGACCTTCTCCAACATAGCCCGTCCCCTCTCGTATAACCGTCAAAACTCATTCTTCGTGCTCCTCCTCTTCTCCTTCTTGCAACGCTTTCTTCAATGCACGTTCACACTCTTGTCGCAATTACGCGACATTCATTTCAAAAAAAATTCTAAGCACGTCGCTACTCGTGAAACGAAGAGATTTTGCAAGAAGAATTGCTTCTCTGATAATGAAATTTCCACTTTTTAGTTTTCGATATAGAGTCGATACCGTGATTCCAAGTTTAGTCGCAAGCTCTTCATAACTGATTCCAGACTCCCTCATTTTGCTTTTGATTTCCTCTGTGTTTACCATTTTTTTACTCCTTTTTATGAATTGTCGCATATTTGCGACATCTATACTATAACCTTTAATTTCGTTCTTGTCAACTGTTTTTTCGCGTATTTGCGATTTATTTTTGAAAATACCTGAAAAATGATTGCAAATTTGCGAAAACTATGCTATGATTTAAGCATAAATCGAACAAAGCGGTGAAATATGACAGTCGGAGATAGAATTAAACGCAGACGTCTTGACCTCGGTCTTTCTGTCAACTCCTTAGCAAAAGCCACAGGCTTACATCGAGCAACTATTTATAGATATGAGAATAACTCGATTGAGAATCTTCCCGTAGATGCTCTTTGTCCTATCGCCGAAGCACTCAGTGTCTCACCAGCCTATTTGATGGGCTGGGATGTCGAAGAACCGACTATTGATAATCTTTCCGAAAAAGAAAAAGCTCTCGTTCTCGCATATCGGAACAACCCTTCGATGCGTGAAGCCGTCGATAAATTACTTGGGATAAAATAAAACCCTCATCAACGAGGTAAAAGGAGATACAAATGGGATTAAAAGATTTTTTGAAAAAACTTGTCGTCGGTGAACCTGTCAAAAAGGAATCCACGAAGATCGACCCTTCTTCCTTAAAGGTTGAACGAGACTTTTTCACAAAGGTTGTCGGCGTGACATTCGGAAACGATGATGGAAGCTCACGCCAGGAGATCATTTCAAAATGCAAGGAAGGTGATGATGTCATTTTTCGCCCGATTTCAATGGAGGATCACCCCGAAGCCATCGGCGTTTTCACTGTTGGCGGCAAACAGCTTGGATTCCTTGACGCAGAGCTCGCCGCCGAACTCCGTGAAAAATACCCGATGAATCCGATGAGCGCGACAATTAGAAATATTACAGGCGGACACGACGAAAAAAATTACGGCTGTAATCTGCGCATAGTTATTTATAGAAGATAACATATATTATCACAAAAATTAGGCTCTTACAAATCGAACAAGCAAAAGGAGACGACATGAAAGCGGTGATTTATGCGCGATTTTCTTCCCACGCACAGAAAGATGCTTCCATTGAGCAGCAAATCAAAGAATGCCGAGAATATGCGGAGAAGAACGAAATTAAAATCGTTGGAGAATATTATGATCGAGCCCTTACAGGTACTACCGATAAGCGTCCCGAGTTTCTCCGTATGATTAAAGATTCCGCAAAGGAAAAATGGCAGCTCATCTTGATTTGGAAAACCGATCGCTTCGCCCGAAATCGATATGATTCTGCCATGTATAAGGCGCGCTTAAAAAAACATCATGTACGCGTCATCTCCGTCAAAGAGTCCATTCCCGAAGGACCAGAAGGAATCTTGCTGGAATCGGTCTTGGAAGGGTTTGAGCGTTCAAATGGACATAAAAATCTAAATTTAAGAATTAAAGCAGCCTAATTCAATGAAAAGAG
>CANROI010000018.1 GCA_947632165.1 uncultured Clostridia bacterium | reverse complement strand
AGGCAATGTTCGTCCTCGTCCTCGAGATAGAAGAAGAGGCCGTCGAGCTCGGTCGTGAGGGTGTAGGTCGCGCTTGTTTTCGCGGTGAACGTATAATAGACGTAACCGGACATCGGGCCGAAATGGGTCTCCTCCATGGGGAGTTTCACATCCCGATAGTCCCCGACCGGCGTTTCGAGCACGATAGGATTTTCCTCCGTGCCCTGCTCCGCGGGAGGCGCTTCTTTGAGCGTGAGCGGGATCGTCGCGCTCGGCGCTTCGGCGGTGAGCGTCGTCCCGGGATAGGTGTAGCGCTCCAGCGGCTCGCCCGAGAGCTTCACGGTATAGGTCCCCTCTTCGAGCAGGAAGGAGACGGTTCCGCCCTCCGCGGCCTTTTCTTCGCCCGCGGGGGTGCCGTCCGGCAGCAGGAGCTGCACATATATGCCCGAAAGTTCCTCCGAAGTGAGTTCCTCGCCCGTGAGCGTGACCGAGTAAGAGATCTTCTCGGCGGGCACCTCCTCTTCGATCTTCCAGGTCAGGGGCATCCCGTTTTTATATGTCTCGCTGTTCTCGTTCGCCACGCTCACCCAGAAGATATAGGTCTCCCCCTCGGTGAGTGTAAAGCGTTCCCGCTTGCCGACCTCGCTGCCGTACCAGGAGATCATCGAATGACCGCTCCCGTCCTCCATGTTGAAGTTGACATAGTCGGTCTCCGCGGAGAGGATATAGGTTCCGCTCTTCTTTGCGGTATATGAATAATAGACGGGAATAAACATACGATAGACAGGTCCCCACGGCGTGCCTTGGTCGACATAGGGGGGATCCTCGATCACGTAGTCGTTTACGATCTCCTCCAGAAGGTAAGGATTTTCCTCCGAGCCGTCGCCCGTGGCGGATTTTCGGGTGAGGACGACCGTCGCGTTCGGCGCATCGGCGGTGAGCGTCGTCTCGGGATATTCATATGAGCTCAGCGCGATACCGGTCAGCTTCAACGTATAGACGGCGGGCGGGAGGCGGAACGTCGCCTGCCCCTCCGGCATTTTCTGTGCCTCGGCGGCGAGCAGGCCGTCCTCGTTGTAGAGCTCCGCCGCAAGGTCGATGAACACGGCGCTGTCCTCGCAGGTGACGGTGACGGTGTAGTCGATCGTCACTTCGACGGGCTCCTTTTCGGTGAGCGTGACCGTCACATCCGGCGCTTCGGCGGTGACCTTCGCCGCGGAATATTCGAAGCGCTCGATCCCCTCGCCCGAAAGGACGACGGAGTATGCCGCGGGGGCGAGCCGGAACTCGGCCTTGCCGCCCGCAAGCGCCTTCGCCTCCCCCGCCGCGGTGCCGTCTTCCCGGAAGAGCTGTACGCTCAGCCCCGCGAGCACGGTCTCGTCCGCGCAGACGACGGTCACCGTGTAAGCAATTTCTTCGGGCGGGGCGACGGAGATCTTCTTAAGGGTGATCGTCGCCGACGGTGAATCCGCCGTGAGCGTCGCACCCGAATAGTCGTAGTCGTCGAGCGCGGCGCCGGAGAGCGCGACGGTGTACGTCGCGGCGGGCAGCTCGAACACGGCCTTGCCGCCTTCAAGCTCTTTTGCCTCCCCCGCCGCAACGCCGCTTGCCCGGTAGAGCTGCACTTTCAGCCCGGCGGGCGCGGCGCCGTCGTCACAGACGACCGTGACGGTGTAGGTGATCGTTTCGGGCTCCTTCTCACATGCGGCGGCAAAGCCGGCGAGCCCGAGCGTCAGGCAGAACGCGAGCGCGATCAAAAGCGTCCGCTTCAATTTCTTTATCATAGTTACCTCCTTGGGGTGTCTCAACGTATATTATGGTCTATTGTACCATAAAACGGCGGATTTTGCAAATCATTCGTCCAACGAAAACTTGAAAGCGGGTTGCAAAACGCAGCCGAACGTGCTATAATGATACAAAAGAATCGGGGAGGATCCATCAGAATGGCAAAGACGGTCTATTTTACACGGGAAATCACGCCCGAGAGCCTGATCCGCATCTATGACGCGCTCGGCAGAGAGCTCAAGGGAAAGGTCGCAGTCAAGATCTCTACGGGCGAACCCGGGGGGCACAACTTCCTTCAGCCCGCATTCATCCGGGGGCTTGTGGACAAGCTGCAGGGCACGATCGTGGAATGCTGCACCGCTTACGGCGGCAACCGCGATAAGCCCGCCGACCATTGGAAGGCGATCCGCGACCACGGCTTTTTGGGGATCGCGCCCTGCGACCTCATGGACGAGGAGGGAGAGATGCAGCTCCCCGTCGGCGGCGGAAAACGGCTCGGATACAACCTCGTGGGCGACCATCTCCGCCGGTACGATTCCATGCTCGTGCTCTCCCACTTCAAGGGGCATGTGGCGGGCGGCTTCGGCGGAGCGCTCAAGAATATGAGCATCGGCATCGCCTCGCGGAACGGCAAGGCGCGCCTGCATTCGGCGGGACGGACGGCGGACCCCGACCTCTGCTGGACGCTCGAAGCCGATCAGGACGGCTTCCTCGAGAGTATGGCGGAGGCTTGCAAATCGGTGAAGGACTATCTCGGCGCCGAAAATATCGCCTATATCAATGTCGCAAACCGGCTCTCCATCGACTGCGACTGCGATTCCCATCCCCATGAACCGGAGATGGCGGACATCGGGATCTATGCTTCGCTCGACCCCGTCGCCCTCGACCAATGCTGCTACGACGCGATCATGAATTCCCCCGATCCGGGCAAGGCGTCGCTCGTCGAAAGAATGCTCTCCCGCCATGCCATCCATACGGTGGAATGGGCGAGCGAGATCGGAGTGGGCGAACGGGAATATACGATCGAAGAGATCTGAACGCCCCGCAAAGAGTGAACACAAAAGGGAGGCAAAGTTTGCCTCCCTTTCATCATGTCCGTTTGCGCGGCCGCGGCCTCAGCCGAGATCGGAGGTTTTGACCGTGACCGAGAAGCTGCCGCCCGCGGCCTGCGTGAAGGTGACCCGGTAGCTGAGCTCCGTCCCGTCCGCCGTGCCGAGGAAGGAGAATTCATTCTCCTCGCGCTTGAGCGAGCGGGTGTTGTCGATCCAATAATAGGCGCCGTAGAGCGGATCGAGATAGGCGACGGAGAGCAGCACGGCGACCTTCCCCTCGTCGTCGAGGAAGTAATCGATGAGATGATCGCGCGAAGACGTGAGAGCCTGCGCAAAGGCATAGGCGGAGACTTCGGCCGCCGAGACGGAACCGTTTTCCCCGAATGTGAAGTTGACGAGGTAGCCCTGGCCCACGTTGTTGGGCTTCGACTCGTCGTAGCCGACCAGCCAGACGGCCGTTCCGCCGACGGCAACGCCCGTATCGAGCGTGCGCAGGGCGCCGTCCTCCGTGAAGAGGGTGACCCCGCATGCCTTGCCGCGCATCGCCTCGAGATTGCCGAAGCCGGGCGTGTTCTCGATGTTCGTATATTGCACATACTTGACGCGCACCGTGTAGTCCCCCACTTCCAAATCTTCATAGGTGTAGAAGGAATAGAGCGTATAATAGGTCTCATACTCGAAGAAGTCGATCGCATATTGCACGTCTTGGAAGGTGAATACGATCTCGTAGCCGTCCCCGTAGCCCGCACGGTAGGCGTTCACGGTGACGTCGTCGATCGACTCGAAGGAGATGGGCTCGGGGAGCGTTGCACTGTTATAAAGATAGTAGAATTCCCCGCTGTAGACCGGATCGCCGAATACGAGCGGCCCGAAGCCGATCGACTCCTTTGTGATTCTTCCGCCGCGGTGGCCCGCTTCGTAGTAGTTGACGCGGTAATCCTGCATCGTGAGGGAGACATAGCCCGCCCTGACCGTGAATGTTCCGCCCGTCAAGGCGTAACGGAAGGTGACGGAGTAATCCACCGCCGCATAGGTGACGCGGGGCGCAAGCTCGCCGTTCGTGTAGAAGTTGAGGTCGAAGCCCGCATATTCCTCGTCTTCCACCGTAAAGACGGCATCGAGGTCGGTGTTCACGCCCAAATGGGGCAGGAAGGAGAGCTTTGCCGAGATGGAGGAGTCCCCTTCGACGGGATCTCCCTCCCGGTCGAGCAATTCGATCGTGCCCTCGAGGACGATGCGCTCGCCCGACCAGAGGAAATAATCCTTGCCGTCGAAGGAATAGCGTTCCCCGCCCGTGGGAAGCGTCAGGCTCTGCTTGCGGTAGCCCTCGTTCTCATAGTCATAGAGATAGGCGGTCACTTCCGATCCCTCCACGAGATAGAGGCCGTTGTCCTTGCCGACGTTGATATAGCCGTCCGTGCCGAAAGAGAGATAGTCGAGCTCTTCGGAGAGATACAGGAAGCCGAACTGCGAGTAGTCGCAGATGGTGAACGCCTCGTCGCCGAGGACGACGAACACTTCGCTGCCGTAGACCGAAGAGGTGTAGTCGAAAGTGAAGTTCAGGAATCCCTTGTCGGCGTCCACGACATAGTAATACCCGCTGTTCACGAGCCCGCTGTCCGAGGTATAGAGGGCGCCGTAGCCGTAGCCGTCGAGCGTGAGCACATTCCAATCGTCATCCACAAAGGTGCCGAAGGTGCTCTCGTCATAGACGACGCAGGCATATTGGTCCGAGCCCTCGAAATAGACGAGCTGCACGCGGTAAGCGCCGTAGCCGTACTCGCCGCCGAGATCGGCATAGATCATGCATTCGGGGATCGCGGGGTCGAGCATTTGGTAATAGCCGCTCTTCACGCCCGTCGTATAGGGGGACGAGATCGTGAGATTGCCGAGCCCGTCGAAAAAGATCGTGGAGTTCGCGATGAGTTCGTAGCTGCTGTTCACGAGATACCATTCGCCGTAGGCGGCGTCGAGCGCACGGAAGGAATTTTCCTCCCCGAGTTCGAAGAAGCGCCCCTCCGAGCCGTCCGTCGGCGTGAAGTAGACGGTGGAAGACTCCTCGTTGAGGGAGAATGTCCCCTCGACGGGGATCCCGTCCGTGCCCGTATAGGAGGCGTAATAGAAGCCGTCGAGCAAGAGGCTCTCGCCCTCCGCGCCCGAATAGGAGCCCTCCGCCGCGCTGTTATAGAGGAAATAGATGGGCGTCTCGCCGCCGTAAGGATCGACATAGCGGTAGATGATAAAGCGGAACCGGACTGCGCCGCCGATCGTGAGCGAATAGATGTCCTCGCCGAAGACCGTGCTGCCCGTCACCTCGTAGGTGCCGCTCTGCCATGCTCCGTAGCCGTAGTCATCGTTCCAGACCGCCTTGCCGGCTCCGTCGAGCACGAGGTTGATGACATAGCTGCCCTGATGGTAGAGCTCGTCATAGTAGTAGAAGTAGAGCTCGAGTTCCGTCGACTCGATGGAGGCCGCAGTCAGCGTGCCGTCGCTCTCCTCGCTCAGGCGGTAATCGAGGCGCACATTGCCCTCGCGCGTCCCATAGAGGAAGGTGCCGGTGGAGGCGCGGTCGAAATAGGTGCTGTCCGTGCGGGTGAAACTGCCCTCCGTGACCGAGCCGTCCGCGCCGAAGAGCAGGGACCCGACGCCCTCGAGCGTGACCGTATCGTTCGCCCAGATCTTTCCGCCGTCCTCGAGCATGATCTCGGTGTAACGCTTTTCGCCGTTCCACTCGAGCACGCAATAGACGTTGTAGTCCCTGAAGTCGGTCGCCCCGATGACCTGCGTCGTGTAAAAGACGAGCCGTTCGGGCACATCTGCGCCGCCGATCACCTGCGTCCGGACGAATGTGTACTGTTCAAACCCGCTGCCGAGCGTCACGGAGGTGTAGTACCCCTCCGCGGCGAGGTAGACCGTGCGGCCGCCGTCGTCCGAGAGATAGAGTTCCGCGGCCCTGCCGCCCTCCGTCTCCCGTTCATAGAGGACGATGAGCGGATAGTCGAGCCCGTCGTTCATGCGGTAGTATTCGGCATAGCCGCCGGCGGGAGTATAGGGGGTGAACGCCTCATGCGCGGGATCGAGCAGGAAGCGGAAGACCTCTTCCCCGGACGTGACCGTGACGACGACGCCCGTCAAATGATCGCTCGTGTAGGTATAGGTCCCCTCATAGGTGACCCCGTTTACCGTGTAGACGGCGCTGTCCGGGAAGAAGCCGTAGCCGTCGAGTGTGAGCGTATCCCCGTCGTGCGCGTATTCGCCGACGGTGTCGTCGGCAAAGATGTAACCGTCGTACTCGCTGTCCGCAAGGGGCATCGTATACAGATCATAGAGATACCAGCCCTCCTGGTCGGCGAGCAGCCCGTAGGGATCGTAGATCAGGCAGACGAGCTTTTTCAGCACCGTTCCGTCCGAGACCTCGTATTCGCCCGTGATGTAGTAGTAGCCCGAAAATTGGATGATATAGCCGCTCATGGAGCGATAGAGCACGGCGGAGCCGTAGCCGTCGAGCAGGAGCATATCCCCATAGGAGACCCCCTGCCCCGTCTCTTCGTCCACGATCCAGAAGTCCATGTAGATGCCCGCCTCGTCCCCGGAGACGGAGAAGACATTGCGGTGCAGCCCCTGCTCCGACTTGGTGAACAGGCAGTGGAAGGAGCGTCCCTCGCCGGTGAACACATAGTCGCCGACCTCGTTGTCGTAACGGAGCTCCCCTTCGCAGACGTCGTCGCCCTGCGAGAAGGTCGCATTCAGATATTCGTCGACATCGAGGGTGACGGAGGGATCGTAGCGATCCTCCTCTTCGACGGAGGGATCCGCGCCGCTCTGATAGAAGACGTACTGCCCCTCGACGTCTTCACGGACATAGGAGAAGACGAGCCCGAAGGTCTTGCCCTCCAACTTCTTTCCGCTCGGCATTTCGAAGGAGAAGGAATCCCCGTCTCGCTTGCCCGTGAATTCATGGCCGCCGCGGGAGAGGATCGCCGTCGTTTGGTCGTCACGGGGGAAGAAGATGTAGTCGTTGCTGCCGAAGCGGTCGACAAATCCCCTGTCCCAGACGGCATAGAGCCGCGTGGGGCCCTCCACACGGAAGGTCCCGCCCGCTTCGCAGGCGACCTCGCCGTCCGTGGGGCTGAAACTCCAGCCCGCAAAGCGGTAACCCTCCACGGAAAAACCGTTCTGCGCCGCCGTCGCCGTTCCGCCGTAGAGCGTCTCTTCCGAAGTGACGCTCCCGCGCGCGGAGAGCCCCGCCGGTGCGTTGGCGAGATATTCCACGCGGTAGGAATTGCGGTCATAGTAGAGTTTGAAGGTGTTCTCCGCCGCGTCGGGCGCGAGGACGAGGGTGCTCACCGGCGTCTGCCCCTTGGGCGTGTTCGTATGGGTGAACCCCGTTACGGTGGGCGCCGTGGGCGTGACGGTGCTGCCGACATATCCGTGCCCCGTTGCGGTCAGATTTGCGTCTCCCACATAGGAGTTCCCCGCAAGATTGAGCAGATAGATCTCGATGCTGTATTCCACCTGATAGCGCGCCTTGAGCGAGAGATCGCGCGAGGGCATGCGGAAGGAGTCGGTGATCTCCGTCTCCCCCTCATACCAGGCGCCGAACGTGAGCCCGCTCTTTTGGGGGACCCGCTCCGAGAGCGCCTCGAGCACGCCGGCGCCCGCCTTGAGATAGAGGGTATCCTCTGCGAGGAAGCCCCCGTCGGGATCGAGCGTCACGCGGTAGGCGGCCGCCCATTTCGCATAGTAAGTCGTGCTCTTGTCAGGCGCGGTCACGCTGCCCGTGAGCGCTTCGCCCGTGTATTCCTCGGAGGTATACCAACCTTCGAACGCATAGCCCTCCTGGCTTGTCTCGGGAAGGGTGACGCTCTCGCCCGGCATGACCTTGATCGCCTCGACCGCCGTTCCGCCGTTCGTAACGAATGTGAGCGTCACCTCGCCGCAGGCGGAAGCGAACGCACAGACGGCAAGCGCAAGCGCCGCCGAGAGGATGAGCAGGATGAGTCGTTTTGCAATCTTCATGGAGTCCTCCAAAGTCAAAATTCGTATTTCCGCCCGGGCAGAGCGGTTTCGACGCGCGCGGCGCTCTGCGTGGCGCCCTGCGCGGTATAGGCCGCAAAGTAGCTTTCGAACCGTTCTTCCGGGGTCGCGCCCGTGAAAATCTCACAGACGACCCCCTCGCTGTCGATGACGACGGAAGTGGGATAGCCGGTGACGCCGAACATCGCGGAAAGTCTGACCGTGTCCCGCACCATCGGGAAGGTGAGCCGATACGTCATCGAGAAATCGGAGATGGCCGTCATCGTATCGCTGGGATTGACGGCGATGACCTCGGCAATGTTCTTGTACTTCTGATACACCCGCTCGAGCCCCTGAAATTCGGAAACGCAGTTCGGGCAGTCGATATACCAGAAATTGATCAGAAGCATGCGCTTTTCGCCGAGGATCCCGCTCAAAGTCAGTTCGCCCGTCGTGCTGTTCTGTGCCGGATAGGTAAATTCGTGCAGCACGGAACCAACCTGATAGCGCGTGCCGCCGTCCGCGGGCGTGGGAATGGGCGAGGCGGTGAGATAGAGCCTGCAGACGGGATCGGCGGCCTCCACCGAATACTGTCCGAGGGCGGTGTACCCCTCCGGCAGATCGGTCAGTGTGACCGTATAGGTCTTGGGCAGGAGGAGGGCCTTGAACACGCCCCCTTCGAAGGAGGAGCGGCCGCCCTGTGCCGCGATGGTCCCCTCTTCATCGCGCACCGTGATGCTCACGGCGGCGCTCAGCCGCGCCCCGCTGTTGCGCAGGAGCCGGAATTCGTATTCGATGGGCGTGTTTACCTCGAGCATGGGGATCTCCGTTATGCCGTTGCGTTCTTCACAGCGGGTGCAGTGATAGGACTTCTCCCCGGGTCCCTCGAAGGAGGGCTTCTTGTCGATCGTGTACTCCCCCTCCCAATTGTGCCCGAGCGCCTTGATCTCATGATCTTCGCTCTTCCGGCAGCGGGCGCAGGTATCCGTTCTCAGCCCCGTGCCTTCGCAGGTGGGTTCGCGCAGGGTCTCCCCCGTCCTCCAGAGATGGTCGAGCGCCTCAAGCGTATGTTCTTCGCTCTTTCCGCACGTCCTGCAGGTGTATGTTTCGAGCCCCGTATGTTCGCAATCGGGGTTGCTCACCCGCTTGATCTCCCAATCGTGCTCAATCGGATCGGTCGGGCGCTCCTCGCTGTCGCCGCAGCGCAGACAGGTGAAGAGGCTCATCCCCCCGCTCGTGCAGGTCGCGGGGACGCGCACGGTGCCGCCGTCCCAATCATGGTTGAGGTGGGAGACGGACGCGGTCTCCGTCGCCTTGCACCTTCTGCAGGTGCGCGTACGGACGCCCGCCTCTGTGCAGGTCGCGGGCGTTGTGACGGTGCCGAGATCGAAATCGTGCCCGAGCGCGGGGATCGGCTCCCGCTCCGTCTCATTGCAGCCCTCTATTGTGCAGGTGCGGACGCGCTCGCCCTCCTCCGTGCAGGTGGGCGCCGTGACCGACCACTCCCCGAACGTGTGCGCGGTGTGTGTTTCTCCGCAAGCGGAAAGCGCCGCGCCGCCTGCCGCAAGCGCGAACGCCATCCCGAACAACAGGAGCTGTTTGATCTGTGTCATCCGTTTCATCGTATCCCTCCGGCCACGGCGCAGCGGAAAACGCTCAGCCCGGCCGATGCCTTTTCTTTATTATATGCAAAATCGGGCGCATTGTCAAGAAAACGGACGCTTCAAATGAAATTATCACCGGATGCACACCGAAAAGCGCCTTCTTTACACACAAAAATCGTATAAATACACATAAAAGTCGTATAAAACGTAAAAAATTCAGCCCCGCGCCGTATCGGCGCGGGGCAAATTCTCCGTTCGATTCTTATTTCTGCCAATTCTTGGTGTTGGTCTTGCGCAGGATATAATCGGGATCGGGCGTTGCAACCTTGCGGACTTCGCCGCTGTCCTTCAGGGACCCCGCCCGCACTTCGATCGCGTTCACCTCCGCAAGCGGCGCCGTGAAGCGGAACACGCGGCTCCCCTTCTTCTTGCCGATGGACTTGCCGTTGACGAACGCCTCCACCTCGCTTTGGTTGGAGCAGACGGTGATCTCGAGCCGGTTGCCCGTGCGGTTCACAAAACGCTTGCCGCAGAGATGGATGAAGGGCTCCTCGGACCAATACGCCTTATAGAGATAGAAGGTATCCTTTTTGATCTTTCTGTCGAAGGTGATGAGCCCCTTGTGGTTCATGCCGGGCTCCCCGCCCTGATCGCGTGCGTCCGCGGCGAAGTCGAAGCAGTTCCAGAGGTGCGTCGCCCAGAATTCGGGGTGCTTCTCGAAGAAGTTGAGCATGTATTCGTGATAGAGGAATTGGTATTCCTCGGTGTTATCGCCGCGCTTGGGTTTGACGGAATGCAGATTGGGCATGCCCTCGGCGCCATACTCGCTCATGCCATAGACGCGCCCCGGATTGAGCAGCCGGTAGAACCAATACCAGACCTTGTTGAGGAAGAGCCCGGGGACGTACCAGCCGAGATAGAGGTTCCAGCTCACGGCGTCGGTGATCTTCCCCACGCGGTTGAAGGGCGCGCACATCGCATAACATGCGAGCACGGTGAAGCGGGAAGGATCGAGCTCGTGGCAGAGCCGGTTGAGTTCGCGGTGCTGGCGGAGCATGTCCTGCTTGTGGCAGTGGAACATCGTGATCTCGTTGGAAATGCCCCAACAGACGATGCTCGGATGGTTGTATTGCTGGAAGATGAGCTCCTTCATCTGCGAGACGGTGTTGTCGTTCGCCTCGGGCATATGGCGGGAGATATAGGGGATCTCCGCCCAAATCACGAGCCCGTACTTGTCGCAGAGGTCGTAGAAGTAGTCGTCGTGCTGATAGTGGGCAAGGCGGATGGTGTTCGCCCCCGTCTCGAGGATGAGCTGCATATCTTCATCGTGCTCCGCCTTGGTGATGGCGTTGCCGAGCGCCTTTCTGTCCTGATGGCGGCAGACGCCGCGGAGCGGATAGGACCTGCCGTTGAGGAAAAAGCCCTTCTTCGGGTCGACCGAATAGGTGCGGAACCCGAAATTCGCACTCACTTCGTCGACGGCTTCGCCGTCCTCGTACAGCGTCGCGACCGCCCTGTAGAGATTGGGCGCCTTCAGGCCGTCCCAGAGCTTCGCGTTTTTGACGGTGAACGTCTCGCCGCTCTTGCCCTCGGCCACCTTCCCCTCTTCGCCGAAGATCGAGATCCGGACCTCGCCGCCGTTCGCCCAGGCGTTTACGGTCACGACGCCGTCCTTCCCCTTGACCGTGGGATCGATCTTGATGGGATTGGCGCCGAAATAGTCGAGATCGAAGTGGACCGCGGGCACCACGATGAGGTTGACGTCGCGGTAGATGCCGCCGTAGAACGTGAAGTCCGCCGTCTGCGGATAGACCTTCTCCGTCTTCGAATTATCGACCTCGACCCGGAGGGCGTTCGTCTCCGTAAGGCATTCGGTGACCGCGGCGCGGAAGGTGGAGTAGCCGCCGTCGTGCGAGGCGACCTCCTTGCCGTTGACGAACACTTTCGCCGAGGAGTTCACCCCCTTGAATTCGAGGTAGACCTGCTCGCCCTCCGCGAGGGCGGGCTTTTCGAAGGAACGCTCATAGACGCAGGTCCCGCGCCAATAGTCGTCCCCGCCGTCCTGCCCGTCGAGGTTGTTCCATGTGTGCGGCACGTCCACCGGAACGGTCTTCCCCTCTTTGGTGAACTGCCAGCCCTTGTTCAGATTGATGATTTTCCTCATAATGACCCCCTGCGGGAATGGTTTCTATGCTCCCGCTCTATTCCTATTTTAACGGATCGCAACCGCAAAGGCAATTGCAATCTTTACTGTAACACATTGCAATTCTTATTTTTTCGGATGCGCGGGGCGAAGCAAGACGTCCTCATCGATCATCTTGAGGTATTGGCGGTAAAAGGTGGAATAGTTATCGAAGCCGAATTGTTCGGCGACGTAAGACTTCTTTTCCCCCGCAAGGATGCGCTGATGCGCCGCGATGATCTTCTTCATGCGCACATACTGCATGATCGGGATCTTCATGAATCGCTTGAATTCGTTGCTGATGTAGGATTTGGAGAAATGAAATTCCTCGCTGAGCGCGTCGAGCGAGATGGGACGGCGGATGTTTTCGTCGATATATTTGACCATCTCCGCAATCACAAAGTTCGTCTGGTGAGGCGCATCGGCGGGCTCGCGCGCGAGCATGACGAGGAGCTTCACCGTGTCCGCGAGGAACATGGCGGTGAGCTCGTCCTCATCGAAATTGCCGAAGTCATAGTAGGAATCGAAGCGGGAGAAGGTGGATTCGAACTCCCGCCCCGTTCCGAAGAAGGGCGAACGGTTCTTGAGACGCTCGTCGAGAAAGGCGGGGATATCCGCACGGGGAAATTTGAGCACATAGCGCTCGTATTTGACATCCGAATTGACGACGGCAAAGTGGTATTGCCCCGGCATGATCAGAACGAGATCGCCGGGCTCCAATGCGCGCGACACCGACTCGACCGTATAATGTACGTCGCCCGAGACGAAATAGACGATCTCATAGAATGCGTGCACATGCTTATAGTAGGATTCCGTCGGAGAACTTGCGCCGTCCAGCTTATGCGCAAAATCGATCCCGCCGTGAACAAAACCAAACATGTTTTCATTATATCATAAAATTGTGCAAATTGCAAGAGCCCGACAAAATTTTTTGCCCGCCCGAATGCGAAGTTGTTTCTATATCCGTATCGTTTTGAAATGCAGAAAGTGAAACCGTGACTGATCGGACGGCGGCAAAAGGGCAAAATATAGGGAGATGGCGAATTATTTTTCCCCGCAAGGGGAAATTTGCCTTGACAAGAACGATTTTTTGAGCTATAATAGCCCTATCGATGATGCGCGAGTCGCCTAGCGGTATGGCGTCAGCTTCCCAAGCTGATTCCGGCGGGTTCGACTCCCGTCTCGCGCTCCATAAACCATAGCGTTCCCGCAAGGGGACGCTTTTGGTTTATATATGGAGGAGGCGAGCGGGAGGCGAGGGTGGAGGCGAGGAAGAGCCGTGCCCTTCCACGCACGGCGAAATCCGAGGTTTGCGGGTACCTGCCCGCAAACGGAACAGCACGGTGTGCTGTTCCCCGGGGCGCGTCGCCAAAGACGCGACTCCCGTCTCGCGCTCCATAAACCATAGCGTTCCCGCAAGGGGACGCTTTTGGTTTATTATAATGCTTTTCCCAAGGGGATACGCTCGCTTCGCTCGGTATGACAGGAAAAACGGGGCCCTCATTACCCATCTTTCTTGAGAAAAACCCATAAAAGCAGCGCCGGCCGCAATGTTGCGGCCGGCGCCCGGATTTTTAAGTGAAACCGCTGCCGGTTTAAGTCAAACTCCGTCGGTTTCGTGAACCGCTGCCGAGCTTAAGGTAAAGAACTCCGTCGGCTTTCGGCTCAGCCCTGGATCCGCTTCCAGAGCCCGGTGTAAGTTCTGGTGAGGTACTGCGCCGCCATGGACTCGCTCGTCAG
>CANROI010000017.1 GCA_947632165.1 uncultured Clostridia bacterium | reverse complement strand
ATGCCCTCTTCCTCGAAATAGCCGAGCGCGTCGGCGAGGTACATGGGCGCATAGAACACGGAATGGGTAACTTCGTTGATTTTGAGCACGGTGAGCCCGCCGTCCGTCTCCCCGCATGCGGAGAGAGGAAGCAGGGCGAACAGCGCCGCAGTCATGATCGTAAAGAGTTTTTTCATAGAGTTCTCCGAAAAAAAATTTAGGAATAATATATTCTATGTGACATAAGGAATTATTGACAACCGCCGTCAAAAGAGTTATAATAGGAACAATCACGCTTTCAAGGTCAGTATTATGAAAGAAATGCAAACGACGTATAATCCCAGGGACTTCGAGGATCGGATCTATGCCGGTTGGATCGAGCATAAGGACTTTCATGCGCGGATCGATCAGAAAAAAGTTCCCTTCACGATCATGATGCCGCCGCCCAACATCACGGGGCAGTTGCACATGGGCCACGCGATGGACGAGACCATGCAGGATACGATCGCAAGGTTCCGCCGCATGCAGGGCTATTCCGTGCTCTGGCTCCCCGGCACAGACCATGCTTCGCTGGCGACCGAGCACAAGATCGTCGAAAAACTGCGCGAAGAGGGGATCGAAAAGGAATCCCTCGGCAGAGAGGAATTTCTGCGCCGGGCGTGGGAGTGGAAGGAAACTTACGGCGGGAAGATCATCTCCCAGCTCAAAAAACTCGGCTGTTCCTGCGATTGGGATCGTCTCGCCTTCACATTGGACGAAAAATGCTCCCGCGCCGTGCGCGAAGCGTTCTTCAGACTCTACCGGAAAGGGCTCATCTACCGCGGCAGCCGCATCATCAATTGGTGCCCCGACTGCGGGACCGCGCTCTCCGACGAGGAAGTCGCCTATTCGGAGGATGCGGGCTTCTTCTGGCACTTCAGATATCCCGTGAAGGACTCGGATGAGTTCGTCACGATCGCGACGACCCGCCCCGAGACGATGCTCGGGGATACGGCTGTCGCCGTCAATCCCGCGGACAAGCGGTATTCCGCGCTGATCGGCAAGACGCTCATTCTGCCCCTCGTCGGGCGGGAGATCCCCGTCGTCGCAGACGACTATGTCGACATCGAATTCGGCACGGGCGCCGTGAAGATCACGCCCGCGCATGACCCCAACGACTTCGAAGTGGGGCTCCGCCACAACCTGCCCATGATCCGCGTCATGAACGACGACGGAACGATCAACGAAGAGGGGGGCAAATTCGCCGGGCTCGACCGCTATGAGGCGAGAAAGCGCATCGTCGCCGAGATGGAGGCGGCGGGCCTGCTCGCCAAGATCGAACCGCACGCCCACAACGTCGGGCACTGCCACAGGTGCAACGCGACCATCGAACCCATCGTCTCCAAACAGTGGTTCGTGAAGATGAAGCCGCTCTCCAAGCCCGCGATCGACGCGGTCGTCAAGAACAAGACCAAGTTCATTCCCGACCGCTTCGCGAAGATCTACTTTAATTGGCTCGAAAACATACGCGATTGGTGCATTTCGCGCCAACTCTGGTGGGGGCACCGCATTCCGGTGTGGTATTGCGACTGCGGCGAGGTCATCTGCTCGGTCGATACGCCGTCCGTCTGCCCCAAGTGCGGCGGCACCCATCTCGTACAGGACGAGGACTGCCTCGACACCTGGTTCTCTTCGGCGCTCTGGCCCTTCTCGACGCTCGGCTGGCCCGAGGAGACGGAGGATTTCAAATATTTCTATCCCACCGACGTGCTCGTCACGGGGTACGACATCATTCCCTTCTGGGTGATGCGGATGATGTTCTCCGGGATCGAGTACACGGGCAAGGTTCCCTTCCGCGATGTGCTTATCCACGGGCTCGTGCGCGACGAACAGGGCCGTAAGATGTCGAAATCGCTCGGGAACGGCATCGACCCCTTGGAGATCATCGAAAAATACGGCGCCGATTCGCTCCGCCTCTCCCTGCTCACGGGCGTTGCGCCCGGGAACGACACTCGTTTCACCGACGCAAAGGTGGAATCTTCGCGCAACTTCATCAACAAGCTGTGGAATGCCTCCCGCTTTGTGCTCATGAATGCGAAGGGGGAGAAGCCGATGAAGTTCGAAGAGGTCAAGCTGCAGCCCGCCGACCGCTGGATCATCTCGCGGCTCCAATCCACCATCCGCGAAGTGACGGTCTCCATGCAGAAATACGACCTCGGGATCGCGGCGGACAAGCTCACGGACTTTGTCTGGAACGACTTCTGCGATTGGTACATCGAGCTCTCGAAGCCCGCGCTCTACGGCGAGGATCCCGAACGCCGCCGCAGCGCCCTCGGCGTCCTGTTCTTTGTGCTCGAGAACGCGCTCAAACTGCTGCATCCCTTCGTTCCCTTTGTCACCGAAGAGATCTGGAGCTATCTGCCCGGGAAGCGCAGCGGGATCATCGCCGCAGACTACCCCCGTTACAACACCAAGCTCGCCTACAAGAAGGAGGCAAAGGCGTTCGAGGGCGTCATCGAGCTCATCAAGACGGTGCGCGCGATGAAGGTCGCCGTGGAATGCCCGCCCTCGAAGAAGGTGCATCTCTTCCTCGTCACCGATTCGAAGCGGCTCGTCACCGTGAACAAGAATTCCATTCTCCGCCTTGCGGGCGCGAGCGAGATCGACTTCATCTCGGCCGGCGCCGAAGCGGGAGAAAAGACGATGTCGCAGGTGTGCGAACTCGGGCATCTGTTCGTGCCCCTCGGCGAGCTCGTCGACCTCGAAGAGGAGAAGGCGCGGCTCGAAAAGGAGCTCGACCGCGTGATGGGCGAGATCGCCCGCGCGGGCGGGAAGCTCGCGAACAACAATTTCGTCGCAAAAGCGCCCAAGAAGGTCGTGGATGACGAGCGCGCCAAACTCGAGAAATACATCGACATGAAGGCGAAGCTCGAAAAGCAGCTCGAAGAGCTCTCATAATAGAAGGTTTTGCCCGCCCTGCGCAAAAGCGCAGGGCGGTTTTTTGCGCTATCGACTTTCTCTCTTGGCTGCCCCTTGAGGGGGAGCTGTCGAGGTGAAGCCGAGACTGAGGGGGTGTTATTCCGATTGAGAGACACCCCTTCCGTCCCCTTCGGGGCCACCCACCCCTCAAGGGGTGGGCAAGGGGGAAGCCCGTTTATAAGTATACGAATTTCAAAAACAGTTCAGATTTAATACTATTTCGGAATCAAGCGATTGACAATACTCAAAATGTAAAATATAATCGAAATATAGCGAGGAGGGGGAAAATTCTTCCGAGCCGAGCAAAAAATTTTTTAAGGAGTAAGAGGATGAAGAGTACAAGCAAACGGATCATCTCTTTGCTGGCGAGCGCGCTTCTCTTTGCAACCATGCTGTTGTCTTGCGTGGCGTGCGGCGAGAAGGAGATCCAGGGCATCGAGATCACGACGCCTCCCACAAAGATCGATTACATCGTGGGCGAGAAGTTCGATCCCGCCGGTATGGTCGTAAGTGTGGTCTACGCGGGCGAGGACGGCAAGAAGGAAGTTTTGGACGCGAGCGCCTACACGCTCAGCCCTTCGGCGACGGATGCGCTCGAAACAAAGAACCGGAACGTTACGGTGACCTATGAAAAGGACGGCAAGACGTACACCGCCAAGCAGTCCATCACCGTGCACAACAATGTGACGAAGGCCGTCATCAAGAGCAATCCCACCAAGACGAGCTATATGCCCGGTGAAGCGTTCGATCCCACCGGCATGGTCGTCACGGCGACCTATGAGGACGGTTCAACGAAGGACGTCGAGATCACCTCTTCGAATGCGCAGTTCAAGACGGAAGGCCTTGCAAAAGAGGACGAGAACTTCGTCGTCAAGTTCGGCGGGATCGAGCTTACGATCGAGCTCACGATTCAGAACGGCATCTTTATCGAGGCGGAGACGGGTATCATCGAAGCGAAGAGCTACCAGATCAAAAACGACGCCGTCGACAAGGACGGCAACCAGACCGCGTCGGGCGGCCTCTACGTCGGCAACATGTTTGCAGGTGAGAGCATCACCTTCAAATTTGTGGCGGCGAGCGCGGGCAAGGCGGACATTGCGTTCATCCTTGCCTCCCTCTATCTGAAGCGCGACAACAACTGGACGCCCATCGAGATGGGGGACTGCCAATTCAATAAGATCGTGGAGTTCACGGTCAACGACGTCAAGTACGAAATTCCCGATTCCGCAATCCTTCCCGGCGGCGTTGCCGAGGACCAGGAGGCGGGCGATCAAACCCTGTGGTTCAACTGGAAGGAAGTCGTCTTCGAGAACATCGACATCAAGGCGGGCACCAACAGCATCAAGCTCACCTTCATCCCGCACGACTATAAGGATACCAGTCAGGCCTCCTTCAGCGGGTCTTTCACCGCGAACATCGACTGCCTGCGCGTCACGAGCGACGTGGCGTGCTCGGCTCAGACCTATGATTTCACCGTCACCGATTCCTATGTGGAAAAGAGCGGCGATAAGGTGCTCCTCAACATTTCGGGAACGGCGGAAGGATACGACAAGAGCAGCTTCACGGTAGAATTTGCTACGGGCGTGACGATGCCGTTCACGGAGTACAATGTCACCTCCTCGAACGCATTCACCGCCAAGGTCGACCTCAGCAAGCTGCCTGCGGGGACCTATGACGCGATCTCCCTCGTCACGTCCGACAACAGCAAGCCCCTCACGACGACAAAGGAGGGCGGCAGCTTCTCGGACGCCATTTCGGAATACACCGTCTCCAAGGCGGCAAACGGGAACCTCAAGATCGAAGTGGTCGGCGGCGTCATGTACAAAGTGACGGGCATCACGCTCGAAGTCATTGACGGAAAGCCTTGCTATGTCATCACGGGCGATGTCAACGGCTATAAGCCCGAGGACTTTGTGCTCGACTATCAGGAGAATCAAGTCTGGGCGGGCAACGCCGGCACGTTCACGATGACGATCAACGAGGCGGAGAAGACCTTCCGCGCCGTCTCCGACCTATCCGCGCTCAAGGCCTCCAACAACGTGTATATCCCGCACTTCAAGCTCACGACGGAGTCGGGCGACGGCGCCGGCGACATCAAGGTCGAAAACGGCGTCACGGCACAGATCGGCCAGAGCATCAAGGCGAACGGCAACATCTACACGCTCGATGATTCCGCATTCGGCTGCGTCTGCGTCAAGATCGTCTCCGAAAAGAACTTTGAGAACAAGTCCGTCTCCCTCGAGGTCAAGGACGGCAAGCCCTATCTTGTCATCAACGGCGAATATGCGCAGTATGAGAAGGCAGAGCTCGAAGCGGCGCTCACCGAAAAGCTCTATGCCGATACGCAGAACATGCCCAAGGTCGACGCCGATGACACTTCAGACGCATGGGACGACGCGACCATCACCGCGCTCGAATCGGGCAAGACCGTGTTCGTGGAAGTTGCCGACGACGGAACTTATAAGATCTATCTCGATCTTTCGGCGGGCAAAGTCGGTCAGGCGCTCTTCTCCCACTTCAGCCTGACGGGCGCCACGAACAGCAACCTCGCCAATCTGACGAAGTCCGAGACCGCGAACACCATCACCGTCGACGGAAAGAAGTATTCGTTTGTGGATATGTCTTCGATGGCGGGCGAGGGCGACGCGTGGAGCTGGGCTACGACCCTCATCGTGGTCCTGATCGAAGCGGCTTCGTAAACCGATAATTCCCTGCAGCCTTTTTCCTCCCGGCTGCGAAAAGAAACGGCACAGCGCACGCTGTGCCGTTTTCCTATGCGGAAGACAAAAGACAAGGCGCCGCGCGGCAGAATTTGCCGCGCGGCGCTCCGTTTCAGACAGCCGGTCAGAAGAGGGTGGGGGAGATATCCCGCACCGTCTGCACCGCAGTCTCCTGATCTTTGAATTGGCTCCTGTAGATCTGATATTTGATCAAGGATACCGAAGTGATGATCACGACCGCAAGCACGATCGCACCGAGCCCCGAGAACAAGACGATTTTTTTGAGCTTACTCATTTCTTTCTCCTCCTCAATTTTCTTTTTTCCTGTCGGGCAGGAAGGACATGACCACCCAGAGGCAGAGCAACCCGCCGATCACGACGTCTGCGTCGATGAGCAGCGTCTTCCACCATTTCCACGACTCGATCGAGGCGGTCTGGATGACCTGCGACTCCGTGTCGGGATTTTCGTTGTATTCTTTGTTGAGATATTGGCTCCGCAGCCATGTGTAGAGCACATGGTGCACGGCTTCCTTCATCTGATGCTGCAGCCTCGGCGAGCCGTTCTCGTTGTATTGGAAGTTGACTTGCGAATTCAGCCTTGTGTTCATGCCGAGATCGCCGCCCGCGCGCAGCTGGTGGTCGATGGACATGTAGCCGTTGGTGTTCGCCCAGTCGGTGATGATGCTGCCGCGGAAGCCCCATTCGCCCCTGACGACGCCCGTGATCGCCGCCTCGGAGCCGCCGCTGTACACCGCGCCGATGCGGTTGAAAGAAGTCATGATGCCGAGCGCGCCGCCCTGTTCGATCGCGATCTGGAAGGGCTTGAGATAGATCTCTCTGAGCGCCTGCTCGGTCGTGAACGTGAACCCTTCGACCTTGTTCGTCTCCGATTCGTTGAGACAGAAGTGCTTGATATAGCAGTATCTTCCGCCCTTGTTGAGCCCCTTCACGGCGCTCGCGAGAATGGTGCCGGAGATAAACGGATCTTCGGAGTAATACTCCCAATTTCTGCCGCCGACGGGGGTGCGGTGGATGTTGGTCCCCCAGCCCCAGAGCCCGCTGATGCCGACGGCGGCCATGTCCTTTGCGAAGGACAGGCCGAAGTCCTGCACGAGATCTTTGTTCCAGGTCTGTGCGATCACGACGGCGGAGGGGTACCCCGTGCCTCGCGGCGCGTCCTGATAATAGCATTTGATCTGCGCGGGGCCGTCGAGCTCGGGGCAGTTCGGCTTGCCGACGGAAGCGATCGCGGGTGTGCCGTACGACATGTTGATCACATTCAGGCATTCCGCTACGGTGATCTGGTCGAGCACATCTTCCCACTGGGGATCGTCGTAATCCGCGCCGAGCGCATAACCGAGCTCGGTCACCTGGTTGTTCTCATAGACCTTGAGGCCGTTGTTCGCCCCCCAGATCACATCGCCGTTGAACGTCTTGTTGCCGAACTTATCCCGGTCGGCATAGTCCCATTCATCGCCCTTTTGCTGGGTGAAGCGGAAGGTGTCGTTCAGAAGGTCGCTCGCGGCCCTCGGCTTGATCCCCTCGAAGGAGTCGATATCAGCAAAATTCGAACGGTTGAGGTAGTCGGGGGAGTACCCGCCTTCGATCGCGTCGATCGGGTATCCGTCGATCGCGTCCTCGCCCGTGAACAGATTCTTCACCGTCTGTCCCGTGTATTTATCCTCGTCGACATTCACGGTTTCGGGCACGTTGAGCTCGATGATCCCGTCCACGTCCTTTCTGCCGCTCGCCGAGAAGGAGACTTTCTTGATCTCATGCGAGTCTGTCATCAGTTTGAATTGATAGGCGCCTCTGTCCAGCTCATAGCCGGTGTGCCCGTTGTGGTTCTTATCGTAGCAGTCGTAGCTGAGGCAGTCGTTTGCGTCGACTTTGACTTCCACGATCTGGTTTTCTCCGGGCTTGAGGAGCACGGTCTTTTCATAGCCGACGAGGCTGACATAGGATTTTTCGATCTCGTTGGCATAGTAGGGGGCGGTCAGATAGATCTCGACCACATCCTTCGCGGCATAGCCGCCCGTGTTCTTCACGTTGACCTTGAACACGATCTCGGAGGTCGGCGTGAGCTGGTTGACGAGCTCTCCGCCGTCCCGGATCTCATAGCCGACGACGTCCCATGAGAAATCGGTGTAAGAGAGCCCGTAGCCGAACGGATATTGCACGACCGCTTTGAACCCGCTCTTTTCGACGAGAGTATCGTTTTCGTCCAAAAGCTGCCTCGTATAGCTGTTCCAATAGCCTTCCGCGTCCGCCGTCTCATACCAGCGGTAACCGACGTAGATATTCTCGAGGTATTCGAAGAACTGCTTCCCGTTCCCGCCGCTCGACCACTTTGCGCCGTTTTTGGACTTCATGGCAAACGACAGGTTCCGGTCATAGGCGTAGGTATCCACCAGACGTCCGGAAGGGGTATAGGCGCCGTTTTCGTAGAGCAGCTCGGGGATGACCGCCGCGCCGTGCGTCCCCGTGAAACCGACTTGCAGCGCCGCGTCGAGCCCGGGAACGGTATCGAGAAAGCTCAGATCCATCGCGACGGGGCAGTTGATCACGACGATCACCCGCTCATAGGTCGCGCCCACATATTCGAGCAGGCCCTCCTCCTCGAGCGAGAGATCGAGGTAGATCTTATTGCTCTCCGTCGTGGCGCCGCTGCCGCCCTTTCTCATCGGCCTGTCTGCGGGGATATCCTCGCCCGCGTTGCGCGTGATCACGACGATCGCGATGTCCGAAAATTCCTCCGCACTTGCGAGCAGTGCGTCCGTGTAGAAGTTCTTGTCCTCGATGTTCGGCTCATGCAGGGTGACGACGTTGTCGTTATTGACGTTGTTCGGGGCCTGCATGGCGTATACATACGGGGAGAAGTACTTCGTATACATGCTCTTCAGTTCGGGGTTGTACTCCACGCCGTATGCCTCGAGCGCGTCATACAGGTCGACCAAGGACTCCGCTTTTCCGTCCTCCGTCATCACCCGCCCCGAACAGGAGCCGCTGTTTGCGCCGTACGCCCAGTCGACGCTCGCCCAGCCGAAGACGTTGACTCTGCCGTCACCGTCGGACAAGGGGAGCACCCGGTCGTTGTTCTTGAGCAAAACGGCGCCCTCGGCTACGATCTCCTTGGACATCTCCTGCGCTTCTTCCTGCGTCTTTTCGAGCGTTTTCTCGTTCACGACGGGAGGGCAGAGGATCTGGTTGATGTTGTTCTCGTTTGCGAACGCAAAATAGTTCCCAACGATCAGCCCGCTTCCGACGACCACCGCCGTGAGGATGCTTGCACCCTTCACGATCCATGTTTTTCCGGTTTTCATAAGACCTCGCAAAAAAGATTTATTAATTTCATTATATCATACAACAGACGGAGCGTCAATACCGTTTTGCAGAAAAAGTATAAAAACAGACGAAAATTGAGAAGAATTTTCTTTTTTCCGTGAGAGAAAAAGACAAATCGGACGGACATCCCGCGCCGCGTCCCGCAAAACGGGGGCGCAGAGGGAGATGCTCGCGTCCGCGTCCTAAATTTTTCCGCAAACGATTGACAAAAACGGCAAAGAATGGTATGATAACTGGGAAGGGGGGAGTTTCCCCTTACGGAGCTTGGAATGAAAGATTTTATCGTATGTGACGAAGAGTCGCTCGCGAAGATGCTCGCGCGCGTTCGCGCGGCGCAGAAACAGTTTGCGACCTTCACACAGGAACAGGTGGACGAGATCTTTTATCGGGCGGCAATGGCTGCCAACAAAGCGCGCATTCCGCTCGCAAAGCTGGCCGTCGAAGAGACGGGCATGGGCGTGGTCGAAGATAAGGTCATCAAAAACCACTACGCCTCCGAATATATCTACAATGCTTATAAAAACACCCGCACCTGCGGGATCATCGAGCGGGACGAACACAGCGGGATTACCCGCATTGCGGAGCCGATCGGCGTGATCGCTGCGATCATTCCCACGACGAATCCCACCTCTACCGCGATCTTCAAGTGTCTCATCTCGCTCAAGACCCGCAACGGGCTCATCATTTCGCCCCATCCGCGTGCCAAAAGCAGCACCATCGAGGCGGCGAAGATCGTCCTCGAAGCCGCTGTCAAGGCGGGCGCGCCCGAAGATATCATCGGCTGGATCGACGCGCCCACGGTGCCCCTTTCGGGCATGGTGATGCGTGAGGCGGATCTCATCCTCGCCACGGGCGGCCCCGGCATGGTGCATGCGGCCTATTCTTCGGGAAAGCCCGCGCTCGGCGTGGGGGCAGGCAATGTTCCCGCCGTCGTCGATTCTTCCGCCGACATCCGGCTCGCGGCCTCTTCGATCCTGCACAGCAAGACTTTCGATAACGGCATGATCTGCGCCTCGGAGCAGTCGGTCATCGTCCTGCGCGATGTCTATGACGATTTCAAGCGCGAGATGGCCTACCGCGGCGCCTATTTTCTTACGTCCGAGGAGACGGAGCGGGTCAGAAAGACGATCATCATCAACGGCGCGATCAACGCCCGCATCGTCGGCCAGACGGCGGAGAAGATCGCCTCCATGTCCGGGTTTACGGCGCCCGCGGGGACGCGCGTGCTCGTCGGGGAGGTCGAATCGGTCGATATCTCCGAGGAATTTGCCCATGAAAAGCTGTCGCCCGTCCTCGCCATGTACAGGGCGGAGGACTTTGAGGACGCCTTGGAAAAAGCGGATCACCTGATCCGCGACGGCGGGCTCGGGCACACCTCGTCCCTCTTCATCAACGTCGAAAAAGGCGCGGAGAAGATCGCGCGCTTCCGCGAGCGGATGTGCACGTCGAGGATCGTGATCAATTCTCCCTCCGCGCAGGGCGGGATCGGCGATCTCTACAACTTCGGCCTGCCGCCTTCGATGACCCTCGGCTGCGGCTCATGGGGCGGAAATTCCGTCTCTGAAAACGTGGGGGTCAAACATCTTCTGAACATCAAGACGGTCGCGGAAAGGAGGGAAAATATGCTTTGGTTCCGTACGCCCGAAAAAGTTTATTTCAAACGGGGCTGCCTCGGGGTCGCCCTCAGGGAGCTCGGCGCGCAGGGGTATGGAAAGAAGCGTGCGTTTCTCGTGACCGACCGGTTTTTGTATGAGAGCGGCTTTACTCGGCAGATCGAACGCATATTGGAGGAGGAGCAGATCTCCTGTGCGACGTTCTGGAACGTCTCGCCCGACCCGACGCTCGCCTGCGCCGAAGAGGGCGTAAAGCGCATGCGGGAATTTGCGCCCGACGTCATCATCGCTGTCGGCGGGGGATCTCCCATGGACGCCGCAAAGATCATGTGGGTCCTGTACGAGCACCCGGATACCGACTTCGGAGACATGGCGATGCGCTTTATGGATATCCGCAAGCGGATCTATGCCTTCCCGAAGATGGGGGAAAAAGCGCTCTTCGTCGCCGTGCCGACGACCGCCGGAACGGGGAGCGAGGTCACGCCCTTTGCCGTCATCACCGATGAAAAGACGGGCACGAAGTACCCGCTCGCCGACTATGCGCTCATGCCGGATATGGCGGTCGTGGATGCCGATCTCATGATGAACATTCCCAAGGGGCTCACCTCCTGTGCGGGGATCGACGCCATGAGCCATGCGCTCGAGGCGCTCGCCTCCGTCATGGCGACCGATTTTACAAACGGCATCGCCAAAGAGGCGGCGAAACTTCTCTTCGAATATCTGCCCCGCGCCTATGAAAACGGCGCCCACGACGCCGAAGCGCGCGAAAAGACGGCGAATGCCGCCACCATGGCGGGCATGGCATTTGCAAATGCTTTCCTCGGCGTCTGCCACTCGATGGCGCATAAACTCGGATCCTATTTCCACATCGCGCACGGCATGGCGAACTCGCTCTTGCTCGAAGAGGTGATCCGCTTCAACAGCAGCGAGGCGCCCGCCAAGATGGGGACGTTCCCCCAATATGCCTATCCGCAGTGCAGGGCGCGCTATGCGGACCTCGCGAGATATGTGGGGCTGCAGGGCGAGACGGACGAAGCGCTCGTCGAAGCGCTCATCCAGAAGCTCAAGAAGCTCCAACGGGCGATCGGCCAGCCGGGCACGATCAAAGAGGCGCTCGAGGGGAAATATACGGAGGAGCAGTTCCTCGAAAAACTCGACGAGATGACGGAGGCCGCGTTCGACGATCAATGCACGGGCGCCAATCCCCGCTTCCCGCTCATGAGCGAGATCAAAGAGATGTACCTGCGCGCCTACTACGGCGCCGAGGCAAAATAATCCCGACGGTTCCCCGGCGGTAAATACGAAATTTCAGCTTCCCGAACAACTCTCCATTCAGTGCCAATTCCGGAGAGCAGGGGAGAGCGGCGCATCGGTTTCGGTGCGTCGCTTTTTTTGCCCCGAAACGGCAATGGCGGGGGAAAACGCAAGCGAATTTTTACTTTCGGCGCCTTTGCATAGTACTATGCCAGACATAATTACGGCTTTCATGCCACTTTTTTGCAAAAATCCACCCGAAATTATAAAAAAGCCGCCCTTTGAAGAGGGCGGCTGAAAAATTCTTTTTTGGGGAAATGATTCTTACTTGGTCAGGCGCTCGATCGCTTTTTCATAGATCTCGAGCAGGAGCTTTACGCGGTCGAGGGTGATGTATTCGTCCGCCATGTGGATGACGGGCTTATCGCCGGGCATTTCGGGGCCGAACCCCACGCCGCATTTGAGCGCGCGCGCATACGTCCCGCCGCCGATCGCGATGGGGGCGGCTTTGACGCCCGTGCACTCCTCGTAGGTGCTGAGCAGGGTTTGGATCAGCGGGCTCTCCTTGTCCATATAGAGGGGCTTCTGGAAGTGCACCGTCTCGTATTTTACGCCGAACTTTGCCACGATCGAAAGCACTTTTTCGACGGGGATCGTTGCGGGATAGCGGATATCCACGAGCACGAGCACCTGCCCCTTGCGGTACTTGATGACGTTGGGCGACATCGTGAGGTTGCCCGTCTCGTCCTTCAACCTCCTCAATCCATAGATATCGTTGAAGACGCAGTCGATGATGCGCTTTACGACGTCGCTCTTTGCTTCATAGAACTGAAGGATGGGCAGGATGGCGTTCTTGCCCAATTCGGGCGTGGAGCCGTGGGCGCTCTTGCCGGTCGCGATGAGCTTTTTGTTGCGGATCGTGAGCTTGAGTTCGCGCGCTCTCGTCATGGTGAGCGAGCGGGGCGTGGATTCGCAGTGATCGCAGACCATGTTGCCCTGCGTTCCGCCCTCAAGGTGGAGGAAGGGCGCGCGCTCGATGGGGAAATGCAGGCGGAGCTGCAGGATCCCCTTTTCCGCATAGATGACGGGGAAGTTCGCGTCGGGCGAGAACCCGATCTCGGGCATCTTCGCCACTTCGTTGTAATGCTCGATGCAACCCCAGCCGCTCTCTTCGTTGCATCCGACGATGAGTTTGATCTTTTTCTGCGGGACGAATCCCTTGTCTTTGAGCGCCTTCAGCGCATAGAGGCAGCAGATTGCCGGACCCTTGTCGTCCGTCGTGCCGCGGCCCCAGATCTTGCCGTCCGAGATCTCGCCTCCGAAGGGCGGATGAGTCCAGCCGTCGCCTGCGGGCACCACGTCGAGGTGGCACAGGACGGCAAATTCCTCGGGCCCTTCGCCATAGATGACTTCGCCCACATAGTTGTCGTAGTTGTGCGTTTCAAACCCTAATTCTTCCGCCAGATGCAGGAAATATACCAGGCAATCCGCCGCACCTTTCCCGAATGGAGTCTTGGAGGTGTGTTTCTCACGAGAAGAATCAAAGCGGACGCTCTCACAAATACTTTCTACCGCTTTTTCAAAATAACTAATCATGATATACTCCTTATGATTCACAAGGTATTTTAACACAAGACCTTTCGAATGTCAATACATAATGAGAAAAAAGGTCAAAATTTCTTACTAATTTACATTTTTGGCGGATTTGCGGCGATGGATGGCAATTTTTGCGGGACGGAGGCCCGTTCCTCACGGGAAGGGGCGAACGATCGTGCCGGATGCCGCGCCCGCGGAGGCGCCGCTTCCCTGCAAACGAAAATTTTCGCGTTGCCGAAAATCCTTGCAAAGTGGTTGTACTTTGCGAAGATTTGTGCTATAATGATTCACGAAAATTCCTGCTTCGCGCGGTTTGCCCGTTGCAGGCAATACAGTTTTCGGAGCATTCTATGGCAAAGGACAATCAATTCGTATCGCAGATCGCCGATATCGAAGGCGATTTTCCGCAGTGGTACACCGACGTCGTCATCAAGACCAAACTCGTCGATTACGGCCCCGTGAAGGGCACGATGGTGATCCGTCCCTACGGCTATGCCATCTGGGAGATCATCCAACGGGAACTCGACGCCCGTTTCAAGCGCGAGGGCGTGGAAAATGCTTATTTCCCGCTGCTCATTCCCATGAGTTTCATGACGAAGGAGGCGGAGCACGTCGAAGGCTTTGCGCCCGAGGTCGCCGTCGTCACCCATGCGGGCGGCGCCAAGCTCGAAGAGCCGCTCGTCGTCCGCCCGACGTCCGAGACGATCATCGGCCACATGTTCGGCAAGTGGGTCGAGAGCTGGCGGGATCTTCCGCTCCGCCAGAACCAGTGGTGCAACGTCATGCGCTGGGAAAAGACGACCCGTCCCTTCCTCCGCACGAGCGAATTTTTGTGGCAGGA